>JBBRAW010000086.1:0-16008 GCA_038206385.1 Bacteroidia bacterium
TACCGTTTACAGCAGCATAGATATTTGTCTTGTTTAAATTTTCTACAGATTCTTTTAAACTTGCTTCAGCACTACGCACATTAAAATTGGAAGAAGCAATACTTTGTTTAGAGGCTTCTACTTCAGCTTTAGCAACTTCCCATGATGATTTCACAGATTCGAAATCAGAGGCAGAAATTACTTTTTCATCAAACAATTTTTTACTGCGATTGTAATCTGATTCTGCTTTTGCTAATTGTGATTGTGACTGCACTAATCGTGATCGTGTGTTTTCTAGATTTGCCTTTGCCCCATTTACTGTTGCACTGGTTCTATCTAAATTAGAAGCATAAATTTCAGGATTTATTCTACATAACAAAGCGCCCTTCTTAACCAAATCTCCTTCCTTAACAAATAGATCAACGATTTCTCCAGAAACATCTGCACTAATTTTCAACTCCACTTCAGGTTGCACTTTCCCATTTGCAGAAACAGTTTCTTCAATATCTCTTGTAACAACTTTATCAGTACTTACTTTTATCGCATTTGAATCGCCAAAAATTCCCGCACTTTTTGCAATCACAAGAATTAAAATGAGAACTCCTGCACCAATACCAACTTTTTTCCAAATAGAATTTTGCTTCGACATCGTAATGATTAATTATTAAAATACATTTTTGCAATTAGAATGTGAGTGGATTTCCTGCATAGAAATCTAAAATTTTGAGTTTAAAAATATAATCATACTTGGCTTGAAGTAACTCTGTTTTCGCTTTCGTAAGATTATTTGTAGCAGTTAAAAATTCAAGAGAACTCGAAAGTCCTGCATTAAATCTTTTATCTGCATATAGATTTGCTTCTTGTAATGCTTCTTCACTTTTTTGTGTTGCATAATATTTTTTCTGTGCAGACACTGCATCTGTATATGCTTGTTGAATGCTTTTGAAAACTTGATTACGTGTGATGTCAGCATTTAATTGTGCATTCAATACTGTAATCTTTGCTCGGTTGATGGAAGTATGTGCAGACCAACCACTAAATATTGGAACATTTAAGCTTAACCCTAGTGATCTAGCTAAGTTATTATTTAGCTGATCTTTAAATGGTGTTGGTTTTCCTAATAAATTTTGTGCTGCACTAGAATAGCCCGATGAATAAGATCCATACATAGAAAGACGTGGATACAATCCTCCTTTTGCAATACTTAAACCTTTCTCTGCAGAGTTAACTTTTAAATCTACACTTTGTATTTCGGGAAGATGAGCAATTGCTTTTTGATAGATGCCTTCTGAAGATTGCGATAATATTTCTATCGAAGAAATATCCACCTTAGGTTCTTGCACTTGAAAATCTTTTGTACTATCCAATTCAAGTAACTGAACAAGATTTAATGTTGCCGTAGTGAATTGATTTTCTGCTGTAATTTTATTCAGTTCTTCTGTTGCTAATTGTGATTCAGCATCTAATAAATTACCTCGTGTCATATTACCAGCATCATACATAATTTTTGTACGGTCTCTTTGCTTTCCAGATTCAGCAACTCGGTTATCGTAAATTTTTAATTGCTCTTTAGCAAACAATACTTGCAAATATTCCGAAACAACATTCAAAGAAATATCATTCTCTATTTTTTTTAAATCAGATTGACTAGCTAAATAGTCCAACTTACTTTGACGAAGCGTATTCTGTAATTCAAATCCATTAAATAAACTTGCATTGCCATTTAAAGAAAGATTTACTGAACGAATTTCTTCATTGGTAAATTGGTATGTAAAAGGATCTACAGATCGTCCCCAGTTGTATGATGATCCGGCACTTCCACTTACTGTTGGAGCCAATGCTAATTTGTTATGCAAAACTTGGTTTGCCGCTTGATTTGTGTTTAAATAACTTTGCTTTACGTTTAAGTTATGTTGTAAAGCATAATTTACACATTCTTGTAAGGCCCATTCTTTTTGTCCAAAGACAGTTCCGTTTGTCAACAATAAAGTTGCAGTACAAAGCAACATCACTAAACGGTTGATTGAAGATGAAAATATTTTAATCATAGCTATTCTGTGAGAAGGAACAAAGTTAACAAAGCAAACTAATCCTCCTTTAATTTGTCGACAAAGCAGTAAAATAAACTGACGAAGTGAATTGCTTAGCATATCTACCAAATATATTTATAATTTGACTCGAGCATGTTTGTTCTTTTTCAAAAATTTCAAAAAAAATGCTCCATCTTATCGATGGAGCATTTTTGATTGTGTTAAAGCAAGATTAGTTATAAACTTTAACCATAAACACGTATTCTTTTATCTTTTTAACTTGTGTAGAACGATCAAGATTTTTCAGGTTTCTTTGGGCTGGGATTTTGATTTTAGTTTCTTTCGTTTGTTGCGAGAGATAATCAGTAATCCATTTTGATTTCACAGCAAAAGACGCACCTTCAGCATTGATATTACGACCTGAAATAATCCCTAAAAGATTGGCTTGATTATCGAACAATGGACCACCAGAGTTACCTGGATTTACAGGGATACTAATCTGGTAAGATGCAGTATCTCCATCAAATCCGGTATAGGAACTTATAGAGCCTTCTCCATAAACTAATTCTTCACGAGGATATCCTAGAGTAAACACCTTTTCACCTGGGTCAGCTAAATTCTTTTTGAATGAATAAGGTATTTCATGAAATCCTTTAAAGTTCTCATCATCTACTTTTAAGATCGCTAAATCCAATGTTTTGTCAGTATAAACGGTCTCTACTTTCAGCTGATCAAATTTCTCGTTACTGATAAAAACAGATTTCGCATCCTCAATAACATGATAACTTGTTAAAATATATCCTTCTTGATTGAGTGCAAATCCAGTTCCTGTAAAGCTCTTTGATGGAATTAAATCTGCTTCTTTATTTTCGGAATTAATATCTTTTATAATAGCTTTTTGACTTCTTTTAATACTTTCAACTTCACGTCGAAGTTCTTGATAGGTGGTAGTGTTTTTATTAGGTCCAATTCCAGCTAAGTTATAAGATAGAATCGTTGCACTTACTGCTACAAATGCAGCAATTGCTGCTACGGAAGCAATGCGATATCTCCTCCACAACGATCGAATTTTCGTTTCTTTCTTTCCAACTACTTTAAGTGGAGAACTGTATCGGAACTCTTCTGTTTCAAATTCCTCTTGTATCGCATGAATTTTAACCTTTAACTCATTGCGTTCGGCATATACTTGAAAAGCATCAGTAACAATTCGATGTTCGGCAACTGCTATCTCCAATTCTGGATCACTTTCTCTCCATTGTTCAAAAATTCGTAACTCTTCAGGAGTGAGTTGACCCATGCAATATCGCTCTATGAGCTCATCTGTTTCGCGTTTGCTAGTCATTTTTTGGTTCTATTTCTTTCTGATACACTTCAAAAAACACTTTTTTAAGTCGTTTCAGACATTTATATTTTTGATTTTTGGCATTATCGGCATTTGTATATCCGAACTTATCCGTGATCTCTTCCATGCTTTGATTTCTTAGATAAAAATCTTTGAGAATCGATTTGCAAGGTTCGCCCAGAGATTCAAGGGCAGTATGCATTGCATTATATTGATCTTCCTTATCACCTACATCTTCCCACGAAAGATCAACGTATTCATCTGAATCAGTTAGTGGTATAGTATAACGCTGTTTACGTTGCAATTGCTTCAGCCATAACCTTCGGCTTACCGAGTAGAGAAATGTTTTAATCTGGCAATTCAGTTCAAAATCTTCCTCTTTTACCTTCTCGTAAAACACAATCAGCGTCTCCTGATAAATGTCTTTTGCTTCTTGTAGGCTACCCCCGTTATTGGTAACCATGTTTACTATTGTATGATAATTCTGACGATAGATCGTCTTAAGCACCTTATCATCACCATTCCGCAGGGAGTTTAGCAATTCTACTTCGCTAACGGCTTCAACCTGTTTCAAATGTTTAGTCATTAATACTTAATAGTTATAAAGGTAACCCTAGTAGACTCTTAACACACAGAAAATTCATGTTTAAGTGGCGCAAATTTAACATTTTATCTCTGATATACAGCCACTTAGAAATTATTTTTATAAAATCGAAACAAAACGGGTTACCTATCAGTCACTTCTGTATTAAGGTGTAAGTTTTAAAACCTAAAAATCACCCAACAAAATGAAAAAATTCTATTCTATCCTTGCAGTTGCTGCTGTTGTAGTTACTCTTGCGTCTTGCGGATCAAAAACTGCTGAAACTACTGAAGCTGCTGCTGACAGTACTGCTACTGTAGCTACTGAAGCTGCTGCAACTATGGACACTGCTGCTAAAATGGTTGACTCTGCTGCTGTTATGGCTGACTCTGCTGCTGCTAAAATGAAGTAATCAGCATTAAATTTATAAAAAAACCTCAGTATAATTTTATACTGAGGTTTTTTTGTGCCCTATAATTTTTTATCCTTTTTTCGCACCATCACCAGCCGATGTTCCTATCGGAACTTTCAATTTATCTTTTGCTTTTACACCATTAAGTACTTCGATATTTATACCATCAGATAAACCTGTCTTTACAATTTGTTTACGGTATTCATTTGGTTTTACTTCTAACTCAACGAACGTTGTATCACCTTCAAATTGAAGAACACTTTCGGGAATTGCCAACACTTCGTTTCTGCTATCCAAAATAATATCTGCATTAGCACTATATCCTGCTCTCAAAAAATTAGAAGCATCTAATTGGACTGCCGCACGAATTTGAAATTGTATTGCTCCATTTTCAGTAACTCCTTTTGGTGCGATGTATTCAAGTTTTGCATTGAATTTTTTATTGTCGATTGCACCAACGGTAAGAATTAAATCCATGCCTTTGCTAATTTTTCCCACTTCTGACTCATCTACTTTACCTTCAAAAATCATCTCGCCCATATCTGCAACGGATGCAATCGTAGTTCCTTCATTAAATGTATTTGCCTCAATAACAGAAAAGCCTTCCTTAACTGGAACATCAAGTACCATTCCTGTCATTGTTGAACGTATCAACGTATTTGTTTCTTTACCTGAACTTTTTGCAACACCATCTTTAATAAGATCAAGATTGTTTTGCGCTGTTGTTACTTCTTCACGAGCAGTACGTAAATGAATTTCATATTGTTGAAATTCTGATGGACTAACTATCTTACTATTAAACAACGATTGATAACGATCGAAATCAGCTTTCGCTTGATCATAATTAATTTGCGCACGATTCACTCTGCTTTCTGCCTCATTCAAGTTAACCATATTTGGGATGATTCGCACTTTAGCCATTACATCTCCTTTCTTTATCATCGTACCTGCCACAACATACAGTTCATCAATAATACCTGACACTTGTGATTTAATAAACACTTCTCGACGAGGAACTACTGATCCTGTTGCAACAGTTTTCTTAATGATATTTGTTTTGATAGCTTGTTGCGTTTCAAAAACTATTGGTGGCTTTTGCGACTTCGTATAGAGGAACCATATCGTTCCAATAAATACAACAGCGAGTGCTAATAAACCTGCGATGCGAAAATACTTCTTGATCATTATAATTTTTTTATTCTGTTCTTAATGCTTCTACGGGACTAATTGAAATTGCTTTTTTTGCCGGAATTAATCCTGCTAATGCTCCTGCAACAATGAGTATACTTAATGCAACCAATGCTATGTTAAGATCTACGCCAGGACTTCTAAACATTGAATTACCATCATTAGGAATTGCAGAAGAAATTAATTCTAACAATCCAACAGAAATCACAAGTCCGATGTAACCTGCGATAGCTGTTAAGAAAACGGATTCTACAATTAATTGTGTAACTATAGACATTGGTGTTGCTCCTAATGCACGCTTAACGCCAATTTCTCTTGTACGTTCTTTCACAATAATTAACATAATATTACTTACTCCAATAATTCCTGCTATCAATGTTCCAATACCTACTACCCAAACTAATATATCTATTCCATTAAACAATCCATTCATTTTATCAAACTGTTTTTCCATGTTCCAATGACCAATTGCTTGTTCATCATCCGGTGCAATTTTATGTCGTTCTTTTAAAATAGAAAGAACTTTCTCTTCTGCAACTGATGCTTTGACATTTGGTTTAGAAGTTATCGAAAACCAACCAACAACATCTCCATAATTAAATGCTTGTTGAAATGTTGAGAATGGAAGATAAACTGATTGACCTTGTTCTTCCGCTTGTTCTCCAGAGCCTGTTGGTTCAGTTACACCAATTACTTTAAAATAAACACCACTTACTTGAATATAATCCCCAATTGGATTTTCTTCTTTCTTAAATAAAACATTTCGAATATGATTACCAATAACAGCGATCTTTCTTTTTTCTTTGATATCATTATTGTTTAGCCATCTACCATTTTTGATTTTTATGGATTCAATATGATTGAGCACTGGATAAACACCAGACACTCCTGCGCCGGTACTAATTAATCCTCTTACGGCATTTACTTTTCCTTGATATCGGCCTAGTTGATTCATTGGTGAAACCACTGCTAATTCTGGAATCTGCATTAATGCTTTATAGTCTTCGTTATTATAATTAAAGTTTCTTCCAGGTTGCATTCCTTTGTAAGGTTTACCTGTTCGTTGTGCCCAAACAAAAAAACTATTAGTTGCGGATCCTTCAAAATCACTGAGCACACCATTACGTAAACCATTTCCAGAACCAAGCATAATTACGAGCATAAAAATTCCCCAGAACACTCCGAAACAAGTAAGGAATGTACGCAATTTATTTTTCTTTATCGTAGCAAATATTTCTTGCCAATTATCTAAATCAAACATGATTTACGCATTAAGGTTCGCAACAATTACTTTATCTTTTATGATACTTGACTATTTAAAACTTAAAATTTATTCATCACGTAATGCAACTACAGGTTCTATTTTTGCGGCTCTTAATGCGGGGAATAATCCTGCTAATCCTCCAGCAATGATTAATAACAACGTAGCCGTTAACGCAACATTTATATCCACACTTGGATTCAGAAAGAAATCGCTTGCGGGCATAAACTTTTGAGCCATTTGCAGCAAGAAAACACCAGACACTAATCCAATATATCCTGCAACAGCTGTTATCAAAACACTTTCTTGAATGATCATTGAAATAATAGAATTGGGAGTAGCTCCTATTGCTTTTCTAACGCCAATTTCTTTCGTTCTCTCTTTTACTGCTATCATCATGATGTTGCTTACACCAACAATTCCGGCTATAAGTGTTCCGATGCCAATAATCCAAATAAACAAACGAATTCCTTGCAATAAATTCATGATGCGTTGATATTCTATTGTGTTATTAGTAACTCTAATTGCATCATCGTCATTGGGGTCGAATAAATATTTTTTTGCAAGTTGTTGTTTAATTTTATCTGCTAATTGTGAACTTGCTTCAATTGTAGCTTGTCCAGTACTCATCCATATTACTCCCAAATGATTTTGTCCATTGAATGCACGTTGAGCTGTGCTTACAGGAATATATATTCGATCATTATCCCCTCTGCCTGGATCTGTAAAAACACCGATCACTTTAAAAGGAATTCCATCAACATTAAAATATTTTCCAATGGCATCTTCCTTCTTAAACAATGCATCACGAACTGGAACTCCAATTGCAGCAACTTTTCGATATTGTGCGATATCAAAATCATTTACAAATCGCCCTTCAATCACTGTACAATTTTCTAAATAATCATGATCCGGCATACATGATCTTGTAAAATAAGAGCCCGTTTCATTTTTATACGTTAATGTTTTATTACCTCTATCGTAAGAAGCTGTAATTTTATTTTCTTTCGATTCATTATGAATCATTGCATAATCTTCGTTAGTAAGTTGGATATTTCTTCCAGGCTGAAAACCTTTGAATGCCTTTGTAGTTATTCCACCATTTATCCAAATTGAATTTACTGCATCCGATTCAAATTGCTTGGAAGCACCGTTACTTAATCCTTGACCAGAGCCTAAGAGAATTATCAGAATAAAGATTCCCCAAGCTACACTAAAGGCAGTGAGGAACGTACGGAGTCTATTCGCTCTGATTGTTTCAAAAATCTCTATCCAAACTTCTTTGTTAAACATTAGGCGTTTACAATTAATCCATCTTTAATATGAATAACTCTTTGTGTACGTGCGGCAACATCTTGCTCATGCGTTACAATTACCAACGTAACTCCTGACCTATGTATATCGTGAAGAATATCCATCACCTCACTTGTTGTTGTAGAATCGAGTGATCCAGTTGGTTCATCGGCAAATATTACCTTAGGCTTTGCAATTAAAGCGCGAGCTATCGCAACTCTTTGCTTTTGACCTCCTGAAAGTTCATTCGGAGCATGATGTGCCCAATCTTTTAATCCTACCTTATCAAGATACTCGAGAGCTAATTTATTTCTTTCTTTTCTACCTACATTTTGATAGTATAATGGAAGCGCTACATTTTCCATTGCATTTTTGAACGACAAAAGATTAAAAGATTGAAAGATAAAACCAAGAAACTTATTTCTCAAATGAGCAGCTCTTGTTTGACTTAAATTTTTTATTAAAGTACCATTAAGATAATAATCTCCTGAATCATATTCATCGAGAATTCCTAAGATGTTTAGTAAGGTAGATTTTCCTGAACCCGACGAGCCCATGATCGAAACCATTTCTCCTTCATTAATCTTCATATCAATACCTTTAAGAACATGCATTCCGCTTGTTCCCATTTTGTAGGTTTTATTTACTCCGCTAAGAGTGATCATAATGCTAGCTTAAAATACAAACTTAAGAGGTTAGAGGAATTAATAATAAAGGTTTCGATCAAACGTTGATAGTTACTGACAAAGAGGATAAAATCGCTGACAAAGCGAATTGAAACATCGAGAAGAAATTGATTTAATTATGCAAGGAGAGTGGCAAATGTCACAACACTTATCCTCCTTATCGAATAAACAACTTTCATTGTATTAATAATTAATCGCAGGACTCAACCATCGTTCAGTTTCTTCAAAGCTCAATCCCTTACGCACCGAATAATCCTCCACTTGTTCACGCGTAATTTTCCCTAAACCAAAATAATGAGATTCTGGATGTGAAAGATACAACCCACTCACTGCGGCTGTTGGAATCATCGCTAAACTTTCTGTCATCGTGATGCCAGTATTTTTTTCAACTTCAAGCAATTTAAATAACAATAATTTTTCTGTATGATCAGGTTGCGCAGGATAACCTGGTGCTGGTCGTATTCCGCGATAACTCTCCTTAATTAATTCATCACTTGAAAAAGATTCTGTTTTTGAGTAACCCCAAAATTCTTTACGGACGCGTTCATGCAAATGCTCTGCAAAAGCTTCTGCTAAACGATCCGCTAAGGCCTTTAACATGATGGCGCTGTAATCATCGTGATCTATTTCAAAACGTTTTACGTGTTCGTCGATACCTTCACCTGCCGTTACTGCGAATCCTCCAATATAATCCGTAATATCTAACTCTTTTGGTGCTAGAAAATCAGCTAATGCAATGTTGGATTGTCCTGCTGGTTTTTTTGTTTGCTGACGTAATGAATGAAAGGTAGTTAATAACTCACTTCGGCTTTCAGTTGTGTAAACTTCCATATCATCATTTACTGCATTGGCTGGATAAATTCCAATAACTGCATTTGCGGTAAGCCACTTTTCTTTCACTAGTTGATTCAACATTTTTTGTGCATCATCAAATAATTTTTTTGCTTCAACACCTCTTTCAGGATCATTGAAAATTTTAGGATAACTTCCTTTCATTTCCCAGCTATGAAAAAATGGCGTCCAATCGATATATGGAATTAAATCAGCTAATGGATAATTTTTAAATGATTTAGTTCCGATAAAAGCGGGCTTAACAATTGCTCCATTCGACCAATCCGCTTTGAATTTATTTCTTCGTGCTTCCGCTAACGAAATAAATTTTGTTGCTGATTGAGCGGCACTATTTAGAATTCGAAGGCGTTCATAATCATCATTCGTTTTGCGAATAAATTCTTCACGATTTTCTTTAGATATTAATGTACTTGCAACAGGAACACTTCGTGATGCATCATTCACATGTATAACAGCATTTTTATAATGTGGTGCTATCTTAACAGCTGTATGCACTTTTGAAGTAGTTGCTCCACCAATCATTAATGGCATCGTAAACCCTCTGCGTTCCATTTCCTTTGCAACGTGAACCATTTCATCTAATGAAGGAGTAATTAATCCACTAAGACCAATAATGTCAACTTCTTCTTTTATCGCTGCATCTAATATTTTATCACAAGAAACCATGACGCCTAAGTCGATGATTTCATAATTATTACAAGCTAAAACAACACCCACAATATTTTTTCCAATATCATGCACATCTCCTTTTACAGTAGCCATTAATATTTTTCCTGCTTTCGATGCACCTTCTACTTTTTCAGCTTCTAGATAAGGCATTAAAAACGCAACAGCCTTTTTCATTACACGTGCGCTTTTCACTACTTGAGGTAAAAACATTTTTCCATCTGCAAATAAATCACCAACCACATTCATCCCATCCATCAATGGACCTTCAATAAGATGCAGTGCTTTATCAAATTTTTGTCGTGCCTCTTCCACATCAACATCAATATATTCAACAATACCTTTTACTAATGCATGTTTTAATCTTTCTTCTACAACATCGTTGCGCCATGCTTCATCACGTTCTTGTTTTTTTCCAGCACCTTTTATTTGTTCTGCGTATATGATTAAACGTTCTGTTGCTTCTTCATTTCTATCAAACAAAACATCTTCAACGCGTTCTAATAACTCTTTTGGAATCTCATCATACACTTGCAATTGACCAGGATTTACAATTCCCATATCCATACCTGCTTTGATAGCGTGGTATAAAAATGCAGCATGAATTGCTTCACGAACGTGATCATTTCCACGAAAAGAAAAAGAGACATTACTTACTCCTCCACTCACTTTTGCATGCGGAAGATTTTCTTTAATCCACCTCGTAGAATCGAAAAAATCAAGTGCATTACGACGATGTTCATCCATGCCTGTTGCAACAGGAAAAATATTTGGATCAAAAATAATATCTTGAGGAGGGAAACCTACACGATCAACTAAAATATCATACGCTCTTTTACATATTTCTTTTCTTCTTTCAAGTGAATCTGCTTGTCCTTGTTCATCGAATGCCATTACAATAACTGCAGCACCAAATTTTCGAATGATGTTCGCTTGTTTAATAAATGATTCTTCTCCTTCCTTCAAAGAAATTGAATTTACAATACTTTTTCCTTGTGTACATTTCAATCCTGCTTCTATCACAAAAAATTTGGATGAATCAATCATGATTGGGAGTTTTGAAATATCAGGTTCGGAAGCAACGAGGTGTAAAAAACGCACCATCGCCTTTTCGGAATCTAACATTCCTTCGTCCATATTTATATCAATAGCTTGTGCACCACCTTCTACTTGATTACGTGCAATCGCTAATGCTTCTTCGTATTCATTATCGGCAATTAATTTTGCAAATTTTCTACTCCCAGTAACATTAGTACGTTCACCAATATTCATGAAATTACTTTCTGGACGCAAGGTAACAGCTTCCAATCCACTTAAGTGAAGGAGGGTATCTGGTTGTGGGCGTTTGCGAGGAGAAATATTTTTTGCGAGAGCTGCTATTTCACGAATATGATCTGGTGTTGTTCCGCAACATCCACCAACAATATTTAAGAAACCGCTTTTTAAAAAATCTTCAATTTGATGCCCCATATCGTGAGGTGTTTCATCGTATTCACCAAATTGATTTGGCAAACCTGCATTCGGATATGCACTAATATAAAATGGAGCCTTTACTGATAATTCTTCTAAGTGTGGACGCATTTCCTTTGCTCCGAGTGCGCAATTTAATCCAATACTTAAAAGATTTACATGCGACATTGAATTCAAAAACGCTTCTACGGTTTGGCCACTTAATGTTCTTCCACTTGCATCTGTAATTGTTCCTGAAATCATTATTGGAAGTTGTAACGAACGAGATTCCAGAACAGTTTGAATTGCATAAAGAGCGGCCTTTGCATTCAGTGTATCAAATATTGTTTCTATCAAAAGCAAATCTACACCACCATCAATTAAACCATTTAATTGTTCTGTATACGCTTCAACTAAATCATCAAAACTTACTGCACGAAAGCCTGGATCATTTACATCAGGCGATAACGAGGCAGTGCGATTTGTTGGTCCGAGTGCACCTGCAATATACTTAGTAATTGTGTTGCCCTTCACATTATAAAACTCTTCGATAGCCGACTTTGCAAGCTTTGCTGATTCAAAATTTATTTCATAAGCAAGCGATTCCATTTTATAATCTGCGAGTGAAATACGTTGTGAATTAAATGTATTTGTTTCGATGATATCTGCGCCAGCATATAAATATTCGAGATGAATACCACGAATAATTTCTGGTTGTGTTAAACTCAACAAATCATTATTTCCTTTCAAATCATGTTGCCATGTTTTGAATCTCTCACCACGATAATCTTCTTCTTCGAGTTTATGTTGTTGAATCATTGTTCCCATTGCACCATCAATGATGAGAATGCGGTTTTCAAGATCCTTGTAAATAGATTGTTGTTTCATGTTGAAATAATTAGTGCATGCCTTAAAACAAAAAATCTCTTCTGGCATGCCAGAAGAGATGTATCTTTTTATTTAATAATAATTGATGATCTACATTTTCTGACACTTATCTTTTCTTACCATTAGGCAAGAGCAGGAATTGGCACCTTCTTAATTGAATTGTGAGAATGAAATTTGATATAATAGAATTTCATCCTAATATGATTCGATACAGGGTTGCCAAGGTTTCATAGGGCTCGGTCCCTCCACCTTTCTTGATAAGTGCGATCGCTAAAGAATAACGAACGCTTATTTTTAAGAACAGATTACAAAGCTATAACATACTTCTACTGTAAAACAAAGATTTGCTACATTTTTTTAAAGATATATTGTTGATAGTAAATATGCAATATACAACGTTTCCCATGGATTACTTTAATAATTGGAAATTGTAATTAAGCATTATTGTTTGTTACTAAGGAGTTTTCTAAAAATGGTAATCATTTGAATCTTTTGGTCCTAAAATCATTTACATAATCGATTTAGTATCGCTGATTTAAAAAAAGTATTTGCAAAATTTATTCGAAAAATGCAGGTATTAGGTATTCAAAAATTACATGATTGTTTTAAATAAGCATTTTGGTGAATTAAAACAGGGTAAAATCCAATATAGATTTTACCCTGTTTTATATTTAAAATTACTACATAAAATATTGATTTTAAGATGTCTAAACAAAGAAGGCAAAGATTTATCCTTCACCTAATTGCGAGTAGATTTTATAAAAATGATTTATAATAAAGAAATTGCGATATAGGAACTACATTTGTCGCCCCTAAAGGGAGAAATTAACAACCTGAATCATAATGAAAAAAATTTTATTAATCTGGATTACACTCAGCTTATTTGCCATCGCTGTTAAGGCTCAAACACAAGATCGTCCATTTGCCCTAGGGGTATTTGGTGGTCTCACGCAATACAATGGTGATCTTGGCAATGGCTTTTATGATATGAGTCAAACTAAGTATGGACATATCGGCTTAAATGCAGCTTGGTACATTACTCCTCGTTTTGATTTCGTATTAAATTCGACATACGGGAATATAGGTTACACAGAGAACAAGTTAAAGAGTTTTCATGGGGAACAAATCCAACTCAATACTCATTTCAATTACAACCTAGTCAACTCTGATAAAAATCGTATTATCCCTTACCTTTTAGGAGGAATTGGCGCTGCATACTATCCAAAGAAATATGATATTGTTCCTGGTCTTGACTTTTTTGCAATATTTGGCGGTGGTATACGTGTAAAAATTACTGATCGTATCAATCTGCATCTACAAGAAGCATTTGCTTATGGTGATCATGATGAGCGTGATGGTGAAGTTCGATATAACAACGATGGTTTTTTAATGCATAGTGTTGGACTTACCTTCAGTTTCGCTGGTCAAAAAGATGAAGATAAAGATGGCGTATCAGATAAGAATGACAAATGCCCAAATACACAAATGGGTGTTAAGGTTGATGATAAAGGTTGTCCACTTGATCGTGATGGAGATGGCATTGCAGATTATTTAGATGCGTGTCCTGATGTGAAAGGTACAGCGATGATGAAAGGATGTCCTGATAGAGATAATGACTTGGTAACCGATTCTCTTGATAAATGTCCTGATGTTGCTGGATTAGTTGCATTAAAAGGTTGTCCTGATAGAGATGCGGATGGTATTGCTGATGCAGATGATAAATGTCCTGATGTTTTTGGAACAAAAGAATTAAATGGATGCCCAGCTGTTGAATTAACAGACAGAGACAAAGATGGAATTCCTGATAAAGATGATAGATGCCCAGATACTTTTGGGATAGCGCTTAATTTCGGTTGCCCTGCAACACCTGTTGATAATGAAGTTGCACAAGTTTCGTCAGCAACTCCTGTAGCACAAGAAATTAAACAGAACATTCAATTTGAAACTGGTAAAGATGTACTTACCGTTGGATCAAAAAACATACTAAATAATGTTGCAAAATTGATGATCGCACATAGCGAATACAAATTGAACATTGACGGTCACACTGATAATGTTGGATCTCCAGAAAAGAATATGACATTATCACAATCACGTGCTGAAATAGTAAAAAATTATCTCACAACTAAATCAGTTGATGGATCAAAATTAACAACTACAGGATTCGGACAAACGAAACCTATTGCTGACAATAAAACTGCTGAAGGAAGAGCGAAAAATCGTCGTGTTGAATTTAGAATTCAGAAATAGATTGTAACTAATTAAAATTAACAATTTCTGTTTTAAAAAAAATTATAATGAAGAAAATAATAATCTTACTATTCTTTTTTGCTTCCACGCTTTCAAATGCACAAAAGCTTACTCCGGAATTATTATGGAAATTAGGACGCGTTTCTGATCCAAAGATTTCGGTAGATGGTAAAACTGTTCTTTACAATGTTCGCACTTATGATGTTGCTGAGAACAAAGGACAATCGGATATTTATTCTATATCAACAATAAGTGGAGATGCAATAAATATTACTAAAAGTAAAGATGATGAGAGTGCTGCACGTTGGAGACCTGATGGCAAGAAGATTGGTTTTCTTGCTAATGATAAGGATGGTGTAACACAACTTTGGGAGATGAATGCGGATGGAACGCAAAGAGCACAAGTAAGTTCTTTCACCTCTGACATTAGCAACTTCCAATATTCTCCAATTGGTAATATGATTTGGTTTACTTCAGATGTTAAAGTTGACAAGACGACGCAAGATCTTTATCCAGACTTACCAAAAGCTACTGGAAGAATCTATGATGATTTAATGTATCGTCACTGGACAAGTTGGGAAGATGGTGCGTATAGTCACGTTCAAATTGTGGGTTATGATAATGGTAAAATTGTTGGGCAGTCAATCGATCTTCAACCTAATGAGCGTTATGATACTCCATTGCAACCTAATGGTGGTGACGAGCAAATCACATGGAGTCCTGATGGAAAATTTGTTGCATATACTTGTAAAAAACTTTTCGGAAAAGCGTATGCAGTGAGTACTAACTCAGATGTATATTTATATGAGATTGCAAATAAAAAAACTACAAATATTTCTGAAGGGATTTTAGGTTACGATGTTAATCCTCGTTTTTCTCCTGATGGAACAAAGTTACTTTGGTTAAGTATGGCAACTGCAATTTACGAAGCGGATCGCAATCGTATCATGCAATTGGATTTCAAAACAAATCAGAAAGTTGAACTAACAAAAGGTTTTGATTATACAGTAGAAAATGCTGATTGGAGTGCAGATGGGAAAATGATTTATTTCATTAGTGGAATTAATGCTACCGATCAATTATGGTCGCTTGATTTAGATCTAAAAAATACGAAACCAATTCATCAAAT
>JBBRAW010000087.1:0-16008 GCA_038206385.1 Bacteroidia bacterium
TCTCTCGGTTCAAAACAATGATGTGTCACATTACATCTTCCACCACCGGAAACTTTTATCTTTCCTAAAACCTGTGGCGACTTTTCGTATAGCCGTACCGTTATATCCGACCTTAATTCAGCAAGCCGTATCGCTGCGAAAAATCCCGCAGCTCCTCCTCCTATTATGCTTGCTGTTTTCAATAGTATAAAAATGTTTAATTTTAAATTTACTACAAATATACTTCAAAAAAAATCCTGTGAAATATGAATTGAATCATACTTCACAGGATTTCAATTAACTTTTTAATTTACTTAAATGTATCTTTCGATTCTACAATTTCAACCTTCGTAACATTCAAAGGATAATTTTCAACTGCTTTATCTTCTGTCAAAATATCCTGACTTAAAACACCACGAAGTACATTACTATAACTCATCGGCGACGGAGAATTTTCACGTAAACTTCTAGCCAATGGAACCGCTTCAGTACGATCAGTTACTATTGAAACAAACATATTTTTTGTTTGCCAATATTTTTTCATTGCAGCATTCACATCTGCAACAGTAGCTTTTCCTAACAATCCATCTGCTTCTAATAACCAATCTTTACGACCATAAAAATGACTATCCATTAAATAGCCTAATTGTTTTTCTGGCGTTTGAGCATACAACTTTATATAACTTCTAAGGAATGTTTTAGTAAGATCAAAATCTTCTTGCGACATTCCTTTCGTGATTATTTGATCCATCTCACGAATCGCCATACGCAACGCAAAATGTGCATGACCAATTTCAATAGTTTTCAATTCAGGATATTGACCTTTTAACCCTTTTGCTGTTTGCACAGGACGAAGCCATATTGAAAAATAATTACTTGAGCGTGGAAATCCAGGACGAGGCAACATATTTTGTCCGCCGTTTTGATACCATTCGATGTAACTATAATCACCATAATTCATGGAACGTTGTTCACGAATTTTTTTATACAAACGGGAATAAGATTTACGATGTTCGCCTAACCATGAGTTAGCAATCATCAATGCAGCAAAATCATCTTTTGATCGTGTGATATCCATTGGAAACCCTGTAAACACTGCAGATCCAAGTGCATTATCTTTTGCAATAATTTCTACTTCAATTCCTTTTGGCGATCTACCTTTTTGCGCAACAGGCAAAGGTAATTTCGCAGCAGGTAGTGAATTCATATCTGTTTTTAATTGCTCTAAAAATTGGGGTGTATAATTTCCAGCGATACCGATTGTCATGTTAGCATTTCCAAATGCATTTGCGTACTGCGATTTTACATCAGCAATAGTGCAACTTTTAACTCCCGAAGAAGTTCCGTTAACCATGTGCTGATAATTCGTACCACGGAATAATAAATCTTCCAATGTCATTTTGCTATACTCTTCATCAGAAGAAGAACGAACAACTTCATCAACATAATTTTGATCATTTGATTTAACACGATTGAAATCATCTTCAGCAAATCGTGGTGATAAAATTAATCCTTTAATGATTGGATAAAATTTTGCAAGATGATCTTTATGCACTTGGAAAGTAAAGATGGTAACTTCTTTATCAACAGAAACGCCATACTCAGCAGCCCAAGGATAAATAAGATCTTTAATTTGTGCGCTTGTCATTTCTTTGGTACCACCTTCTGCAATTGTATTTGCTGTTAGTGATGTTAAACCATCTTTGCCTGCTGGATCAGCAATAGATCCATTGCGAAACATGATCTTGATAACGACGAGATCCGATTTAGGTAATTTTAATTCTACAACATCAGCAGCATTTGCTACCAATGCAAAAAGAACTAGTAATAAGGAGAATATTTTTTTCATAGCGTGATTTCTTATTGAGATTTATTTAACTGGACAACTTGCATCTCCGGAAATGGTTGCCACAGTAAGTCCGGTGTTTACATAATATTTCTTAGCAACATTCATGATATCCTGAGCAGTAACATTATCATACATTACATATTCATTGTTGATTGATTCTGGATCACCAGTAACCCAAACATAAGAGCTTAATGCTTCTGCAATACTTGTTGGACTATCAATTCCCATTGCAAAACTATAACGTAAACGAGATTTTGCATCTGCTAAAACTTTCGCATCCACAGGAGTTGTTTTTGATTTTTCAATTGCAGCAATAATTTGGTCTTTTACATACTGCATATCTTTTGCATCAACTAATGAAGCAGAGATTTGACTTAAATAAGGATCGCGAGAATTCGTTGCACCGCCATTTATACTTCTTGCTTTTTGTTCAGCAACAACTAACTTGTTATAGAGATCTGATTTTTCAGAAAATAAAATTGAATTTAACAAATCAAGAGCGGGCATTTCGATATCATTATTTTTGTAAGCCGGAGCTTTGTAATTCAAACTTACAACAGGAGGAAAATTAGGAACTTGAACATGCGTATAACGTGTTTCCGTTTGTACTGGCTCAACTGGAATTTGACTAGCGAAATTACCTTTCTGCCAAACACCAAAATATTTTTCTGCTAATGCATTTATTGCTTCTGGTTTAATATCACCAACTACAATAATCGTTGCGTATTCTGGTTTGTAAAATCGTTTAAAAAATTCTTGTGAGTAAACATATTGATTTGGCATATCAACAACATCTTTAAAAAATCCCATTGTTGTATGTTGATACGTATGAGATTTAAAAGCGACATCATTCATCTTCTCATCTAATTGCTCATAAGGGCTTGCCGAATTTTTTGTGTACTCACCTTTTACTGCTCCTGCTTCTGTTTTAAAATCTTGCTCAGAATATTTCAAATTCATAAAACGATCTGATTCTAATTCAAACATTTTTTCGAGCATTGCCGCATTACCTGTCATGTGATAAAGTGTTCTATCTAAAGATGTATTTGCGTTTGCTGATGCACCAGTAGCTTTTAATGCATCGCTGTATTTTTCTTTAGGATATTTTTCCGTTCCGCGAAACAACATGTGTTCGAAGAAATGTGCGAATCCAGTTTTTCCAACTTCAATTTCGTCACGTGAACCTACACGCATCACAACATAAAAAGCTGCTAACCCAGGACTGTCGTAAGGAACTGTAACAACATTTAGTCCGTTAGGTAATTTGTGTTGGTAAATTGGATAAGGCAAGATATTGCCCTTCGATTGCTGAGCATACATTATCCCCTCGCTAAAGGTGAATATGATAGCCAGTAAGCAGATCATTTTTTTCATAGTAAGATTTATAGCTGTATTAAATTAAAATGTTTGATTGAAATTAAGTGATATTCAAATTGAAATTAAAACAAATCGACCATTCAATATAGATAAACGATCAATGTAAAGATTTTACAGGAAAAACAGGTAAGTCTAGCTTAAACTAGGTGAGCATTCCACCATCAACATTAATAACCTGACCAGTGATATAGGACGAATTATCACTAGCTAAGAAAATCACCAAATTAGCTACATCTTCTGGTGTTCCTCCTCTCTTTAATGGAATTTGATCATTCCAATGTTTGATAGTTTCATCTGTTAATGCATCAGTCATCTCAGTAATGATAAATCCTGGAGCAACGGCATTACAACGTATATTTCTTGATCCTAATTCTAATGCTATCGATTTGGTAAAACCGATGATTCCAGCCTTAGAAGCTGCATAATTTGATTGCCCTGCATTGCCTTTAATTCCAACAACAGAACTAATATTAATGATACTTCCTTTACGTTGGCGAAGCATCGGCTTTTGACAAGCTTTTGTAATGTTAAAAACAGACTTAAGATTTATGCGGACTACATCATCAAATTGCTCTTCAGTCATGCGCATCAAAAGATTATCTTTTGTGATACCTGCATTATTCACTACTACTTCTAAAGATCCAAAATCTGCTAAAACGGAAGTGATCATCTCTTCCGCCGCTTTAAAATCAGAAGCATCCGAACGATAGCCTTTCGCCTTAATACCAATTTCTTGAAGTTCCTTTTCTAATTCTAATGCCTTCTCAGGAGAAGACAAATAAGTGAAAGCGATATTAGCCCCTTGTTTTGCCATTTCAATTGCGATGCTTCTACCAATTCCACGGGAAGCTCCTGTAATCAGCACATTTTTTTCAGCTAGTAGTTTCATTTATTAATATTATCCAATTAAGATTTTGTTTTACTTTGCGCCAAAGATAACTAAACCGATTATCTATGAATCGCCTTCTGCTTATACTTGGCCTTTCATGTTGCATTTTATCTGCAAAGGCTCAGATTTCTGTTCGTGCTGGAATAAATGGAGGTATTGACAACTGTACGATGTCCGATTTTTTGCCTTTTAATATTTCAAATCATGATCATGGCCCATTTCCTGGTAATCATTTTGGGATCGATGCCACTATAAAAATAAATAAAATTGTAGGCTTTGAAGTGGATTTAGATAAAAGTACCGTGTCGGATCTTTATACTGATAAGGCACATAAAATAAACATCTCTTATCTTGATATTCCAATTTTTTTAAGGTTATCCACCAATGGTATAGTGGCCTTTTATTTTGAAACTGGATTGCAATATTCGATACTCTTAAATGGTAATAGCAAGCTTGAAGTTGCTGATACCGCCTTATCAATAAAAGATTTTTACAGAAAAGGTTTGGTTGGCTTTGTAATTGGACTAGGGCTCGAATTTAAAATTGCCGATAAATTAATTTTAACTGCTGGAGCTAGAGGTTTTAGTTCATTTATTACAGTACAAAAGGATAATTATTATACTTCTGATAATAAAGTAAATGACATTTATTATAAGAATAATTTTTTATCAAAAGCAGGAATTCATTTTGGAATTGCATGGCGTTTCCAAGAAGTAAAAACTTGGGAGAAATATTAATTGAAGATAATATGCGGAGAATTTTGCTCATTACATTGATTCTAAACATGCAATTATCATTTTACAATTAATTTTTATAGGTACTTAACATTTAAACTTAGTACTAATGAGATTTTGATTTACTTTGTCGAACAATAACAAAACCACTTATCCATGAAAAAACTATTAGTAATCCTAGCAACTCTAGGTATGATTCAACAGGCTGATGCTCAAATTAAAGTTAGAGCAGGCTTAGAAGGAGGAATAAATTCGACTTGGCTTTTCAACAAAAACGTTTCCGACGCTGGTGATGAATTAGATTATAAATCTACAATTGGCGGTCAATTTGGGATCGGTGCTTATGCTAAATTTAATAAGCTTATTGGACTATCAGTTTCAGTTATGTCAGGTTCGATAAATCAGAAATATACCGAAAGAATAAATGCAGGTGGTATCTTCTCTAATTCATTTGTAACTGAAACAAAATTAAAGTACATTGATATTCCTATTTTATTCCGTTTGACAACAGATGGTAAAGTTGGTTTCTATTTTGAAACTGGTCCTCAGTTCTCTTTATTATCATCTGCTAAACATGAATCAACAGATATAAAATCTAATACAAATTCTACGAACATCGCAGCAATTTTAGGTTTTGGTATTGATGCGAAAGCAGGTCCTATAACTATAACTACAGGTTTAAGAATGGGTTATGGTATTACTGATGCAGGTAAAAAGCCTTCTTACTCGGTTAATTATGAAAAAACACATTCTGCTGTTTTAGGAGTTCATCTAGGTGTTGCTTATACTTTCGGAGGAGAATAATAGTATATTATCATAAAAAAACCCTGAAGTCTGACGTTAGTCTGTACTTCAGGGTTTTTTTATGCTCTTTCTCCAAATGGAAGACAATAATTTGTAAAGCTATATTTCTTATACCAAGCTATCGATACTCCAACCTGCATTTTTAATTCGTAATTTTTAATTTTTAATTTATTTACGCCATTGATTTCTTTAAAACTGCTGCCATTGTAATTCCAATATCAGCTGGAGTTGCAACAACTGTGATTCCACATTCTTCCATGATTTTCATCTTTGCCGCAGCTGTATCTTCTGCCCCGCCTATAATTGCACCGGCATGTCCCATTCTTCGTCCTGCGGGTGCTGTTTGACCAGCAATAAATCCTACAACAGGCTTTTTATTTCCATTCGCTTTGATCCAGCGAGCAGCTTCAGCTTCTAAACCACCACCTATCTCCCCAATCATTACGATGCCTTCTGTTTCAGGATCATTCATAAATAACTCTATTGCTTCACGAGTGGTTGTTCCAATAATTGGATCTCCACCAATACCAATAGCTGTTGAAATTCCTAATCCAGCTTTTACAACCTGATCAGCAGCTTCATAAGTTAATGTTCCTGATTTTGAAACGATCCCAATATTTCCTCTTTTGAAAACGAAGCCAGGCATGATACCAACTTTCGCTTCTCCAGGAGTGATAACACCGGGGCAATTTGGTCCAATTAAAATACAACCGCGTCCTTTAATATATTCTTGCACCATAATCATATCACGAGTTGGAATACCTTCTGTGATAGTTACAATTACTTTAATTCCGGCTTCCGCAGCTTCCATAATTGCATCCGCAGCAAATGCTGGTGGAACAAAAATGATGGTAACATTAGCGCCAACTTCTTTTACCGCATCTGAAACGGTATTAAAAACGGGTTTATCAAGATGCATTGAACCACCTTTTCCAGGAGTAACTCCTCCAACTACATTGGTACCGTACTCAATCATTTGAGTAGCATGGAAGGTTCCTTCATTACCAGTAAATCCCTGTACAATTACTCTAGAATTTTTATCAACTAATACGCTCATTGCTTTGTTTAATTATGCTGCGAAAGTAATCAAAAATTAAAAGCTAAATCACCAATAAATTAAGGAGATTCAATTCGTAATGTGATTGCTAGTGTTAATCATTTAAATTTGCATCAAGTTTTGAAAATACTATGAACACTCCACCCCTTCCATACCAGCCCAAAAACAAAATCCGAATCGTTACAGCAGCATCACTTTTTGATGGACATGATGCTTCGATCAATATTTTTCGACGAATTATGCAAAGTAGTGGTGCAGAAGTGATTCATTTGGGTCATGATCGAAGTGTGAATGAGGTAGTAAATTGTGCCATTCAAGAAGATGCCAATGGGATTGCTATTACCTCTTACCAAGGCGGACATATTGAATATTTTAAATATATGCTCGATCTTTTAAAGGAACGTGGCTGTGAACATATTCGCATTTTCGGTGGTGGCGGTGGAACCATTTTACCAACCGAAATTAAGGAGCTTCAAGATTATGGCATCACACGTATTTATCATCCTGATGATGGTCGTACAATGGGATTGCAAGGAATGATTAACGACATGTTGCAACAATGCGATTATCCAACTGGATTTAATTTAAATGGTGAAGTAAAAAAGATTGGAACAAAAAATCATTATGCACTTGCTCGACTAATTTCAGCAGCTGAAAATAATCATGATGAATACCAAAAATTTTCAGCAGAGATTGTTGAAGCATCTAAAAATAAACTCACTCCGGTATTAGGAATTACAGGTACTGGTGGTTCGGGAAAATCTAGTTTAGTCGATGAATTAGTTCGTCGTTTTTTAGTTGACTTTAAGGATAAAACGATGGCGATAATTTCTGTCGATCCATCGAAACGTAAAACTGGTGGTGCTTTACTTGGAGATCGTATCCGCATGAATGCGATTAACAATGATCGTGTGTACATGCGTTCGCTAGCAACTCGTCAAAGTAATTTAGCACTTTCAAAATATGTTCGCGAAGCAATTGATATTGTTAAAGCAGCAGGTTTTGATTTAATTATTTTAGAGACATCTGGTATTGGACAAAGTGATACAGAAATTACCGAGCATAGTGATATGAGTTTGTATGTGATGACTCCTGAATATGGAGCTGCTACACAACTCGAGAAAATCGATATGTTAGATTTTGCAGATATTATTGCATTAAATAAATTCGATAAACGTGGAGCATTAGATGCTTTTCGCGATGTTAAAAAACAATACAAACGCAATCATCAATTATGGGATGTTGATGATGAAAAGTTGCCAGTTTTTGGAACCATTGCTTCCCAATTTAATGATCCTGGAATGAATCGTCTTTACAAAAAGGTGATGGATTGCATCGTTGAAAAAACGGGTGCTGATTTAAAATCTACATTCGAAGTAACGGATGAGATGAGTGAAAAAGTTTTTATCATTCCGCCACAACGCACACGTTACTTAAGTGAGATTTCGGAAAGTAATCGTCAATACGATAAATGGGCGAAAGATCAATCTGCAGTAGCACAAAAACTTTTTGCAATTCATACTGCAATGGATGCTTTGACAAGTATTGATGTTAAAGAAAAAGAAAATGCAATTGCTACTTTAAAATCTGCTTATGCAGAATGGGAATTAAAACTTGATGGTACTAACCGACGAATGGTTGAACAGTTTCCAGAGAAGTGCAAAGCGTATCAAGGAGAATATTATATTTTTAAAGTACGTGATAAGGAAATCAAAATTAAAACATATTACGAATCACTATCTCATTCACATATTCCAAAAATTTCTGTTCCTAAATTTGAAGCGTGGGGTGATCAATTAAATTGGATGTTACAAGAAAATTTTCCTGGTGAATTTCCGTTTACTGCTGGTGTATTTCCGTTCAAGCGCGAAGGCGAAGATCCAACACGAATGTTTGCTGGTGAAGGTGGTCCAGAAAGAACAAATCGTCGTTTCCATTATGTGTCATTAGGAATGCCTGCTCATCGTTTAAGTACTGCATTTGATTCTGTAACACTTTACGGACATGATCCAGAATATCGTCCAGATATTTATGGAAAGATTGGTAATGCTGGCGTTAGTATTTGCTGTTTAGATGATGCAAAAAAATTATACAGCGGATTTAATTTATCCGATCCAAAAACTTCTGTAAGCATGACGATCAATGGTCCTGCTGCAATGTTAACAGGGTTTTTTATGAATGCTGCAATTGATCAGCAATGCGAATTGTACATCCGTAATAACGGACAAGTAGAATTAGTGAATGAAAAGATTGATGAGATCTATAAAAAGAAAGGTTCAAATCGTCCACGTTATCAAGGTGATTTACCTAAGGGAAATGATGGATTAGGATTAATGTTATTAGGTGTTACTGCTGATCAAGTTTTACCTACTGATGTATATGAAAAGATAAAAGCAGAAACGTTAACACAAGTTCGTGGAACAGTTCAAGCAGATATTTTAAAAGAAGATCAAGCTCAAAACACCTGCATTTTTAGTACTGAATTTGCATTGCGATTGATGGGTGATATGCAAGAATATTTTATCACTAAAAAAATTCGTAACTTTTATTCCGTTTCCATTTCTGGATATCATATTGCAGAAGCTGGTGCAAATCCAATAACACAATTAGCATTCACACTTGCCAATGGATTTACGTATGTAGAATATTATGCAAGTCGTGGAATGGATATTAATGCCTTCGCTCCAAACTTAAGTTTTTTCTTTAGCAATGGTATTGATCCTGAGTACGCAGTTATCGGACGTGTAGCTCGTAGAATTTGGGCAAAGGCAATGAAAATGAAATATGCTGCAAATGATCGTAGTCAGTTGTTGAAGTATCATATTCAAACATCAGGAAGATCATTGCATGCACAAGAAATTGATTTCAACGATATCAGAACAACATTGCAAGCCTTATATGCAATTTACGACAACTGTAATTCTTTACATACAAATGCATACGACGAAGCGATTACAACACCAACGGAAGAAAGTGTTCGTAGAGCAATGGCAATTCAATTAATTATTAATCGTGAATTAGGATTAGCGAAAAATGAAAACACTTTACAAGGTTCATTTATCATTGAAGAATTAACTGATTTAGTGGAAGAAGCAGTGCTCACCGAATTTGATCGCATTACTGAACGTGGTGGTGTTTTAGGATCTATGGAAACGATGTATCAACGTGGAAAGATTCAAGAAGAATCATTGTATTATGAAACATTAAAACATAGCGGTGAATATCCAATCATTGGTGTGAATACTTTCTTATCATCAAAAGGATCGCCAACGATTACTCCGAAAGAAGTTATTCGTGCAACTACTGAAGAAAAAGAATATCAGATCACAATGTTAGGCGAATTAAATAAACGTAATAGCGATGTGTCTGCAAAACTTTTAAGAGAACTTCAATTAAGTGCTATTCGCAATCAAAATATGTTTGAAACGATGATGGAGGCAAGTAAATATTGTAGCCTCGGACAAATAACAAAGTCACTTTTTGATGTTGGAGGGCAGTATAGAAGAAATATGTAGTACTAACTATTTCTACAATTGATGTAAAATTATTTCTCAAAAAAGCAATCTTAAAAGGTTGCTTTTTTGCTTTATCCTCAATAGGAAAATGACACTTGTAAAACTAGTAGAATCGTCTCTTCAAAAGAAAATAAAATAGCGATCAGTGAATCCTTTAACCAGTACAATCCATTGCTTTGCCCATAAATATAAACCTTTCGCCAAATTTTAAGAAATTTGAACTATTTCCATTGCTAAAAACTTTACTTTTTAGGTCTAATTCTGGATTAAGTCTAAAAAATATTTCTAATGAAATTTCGATTTTTAAAATATGTTGTTCTTTTCTTTCTTTTGACAAGTAGAACATTATTATTCTCACAAACTGTTCCTCCTAATTTTTCATTCACTTTATTTAAAGGAGGATGGACAGATGTAGAAGGTTTTCGATTCGATTCAACAGGTCAAATGTATGTTTATGAAAAAGGTGGAAAGGTATGGGTGGTAGATACGAATGGTGTTAAACAAACGAAGCCTTTAATCAATATTAGTGAAGAGGTTGGTAACTGGCGAGATCATGGATTAAATGGTTTTGTTTTGGATCCTAACTTTCGAACGAACGGATTTGTCTACCTTTTGTATACAGTAGATCGACATTATTTAATGAATTTCGGAACAGCAAATTATAATGCAGCAACGAATGAATATTTTAATGCAACAATAGTTCGAGTAACGAGATTTACTGCTGATGCGTCCACAAATTTTACGAGTATTATTCCGAATAGTAGATTCGTACTTATTGGTGAAAATAAAAAGACAGGAATTCCATTATTGCACGAATCACATAGTGGTGGTCAGTTAGTGTTTGGAAAAGATGGTTCATTAATGGTTACTACTGGTGATGGTTCAAGTTATAATGTTGCCGATGGCGGAAGTTCAAATGATACTTATTATATTCAAGGGTTAGCGGATTCTATTATTCGTCCAAAAGAAAATATTGGTGCATTTCGTTCACAAATGATTGATTGTTTAAATGGAAAATTACTTCGTATTGATCCTGCAACAGGTGATGGTATTCCTTCAAATCCATATTATGATGCGTCCAATCCTCGTGCTGCAAAATCAAGAGTATGGTCGTTAGGATTACGGAATCCATTTCGTATGGCTATTCGTCCTGGAACAGGTAACACAGATATTTCCGCAGGAGATCCTGGTGTTTTTAATATTGGTGATGTTGGTTGGACGACTATTGAAGAATTAGATGTCAATACACGTTCAGGAATGAATTTTGGTTGGCCATTATTTGAAGGATTAACTGCACAACCAGTTTACAAAGTATTAACAACTGTAAATCAAGATGCAATAAATCCATTGTATAATAATGGAAGTTGTTCCAATCAGTATTTTCAATTTAATCAATTATGTATTCAGGATACAAATACTTCATCACCATCTTTTCCTAATCCATGTGATTTAAATCAACAAATTCCTTCTACCATTTTTACGTTTAAACATTCGCGACCTGTCATCGATTATCAACATAATTTAACACAAGCTAGAACTGGAATATGGAATGGTACTTCTGCTGCAGAAATAGATTTAAATAATCCTGCATCTCCTGTTAAAGGACCCATGTTTTCTGGATATGCTTCCTGTGCTGGTGTTTGGTATTCTGGAAAAAAATTTCCTGTTATTTATCAGAACACCTATTTTCATGCTGACTATGCACAGAGTTGGATTAGGAATTTCAAATTTGATAATGATAATATTCTTGACTCCGTAAAAGACTTTGGCGCCAACTTAGGACCTATCGTTTTTATAGAGTTTAATCCAAAGGATGAACAACTATATTATGTAAAATACCCTTTTGATATTTACAAATTGAGTTACAATCTTTCCGTAAATAATCCGCCAATTGCAATTGCTTCACAAGATATCAATTATGGTTTAAAACCTTTGTCAGTACAATTTACAGGAAGTAATTCTAGCGATCCTGAAAATTTAGCACTTGCATATAGTTGGAATTTTGGAGATGGAAGTCCAATTGATAATTCGCCAAATCCTTCCCATATTTTTAATCCAACAACAAATAATCCAATTGCATTTACTGTTATATTAACGGTTACCGATAACATTGGACAATCTTCAACCAAAACGTTAATGGTTTATGTAAATGACACTCCACCACAGGTAACCATTACCAGCTTTACAAACGGAGGTCAATTCACGATGTCGAATTTTACACAACTTCCATTACAAGCAAATGTATTTGATGCAGAAAGTACGGATGATTTATTAAGTTATTCTTGGACAACTTTTTTGCATCATAACACACACACTCATCCGGAATCACCAGATACAAATAGAATTACAAGCACTACGTTAACTCCCGTTGGATGCGATGGTAATATTTATTATTATCGAATAGAATTAACAGTAACGGATCCAATTGGTCTTTCAACAACTGTTGATGGAAGTTTGTATCCTACTTGTGATCCACCTGTTGCTAATTTTTCGACAAATAAATTGGATGGTTGTTCGGGATCACAAATAAATTTCACTGATCAATCTACCAATTTACCAGATTCATGGCAATGGACTTTTGTTGGAGGAACTCCATCTTCCTCAACACTGAAAAATCCTATTGTTGTTTATAATAATCCTGGATTATATGATGTTGTATTAACATCTACAAACACTCGAGGTAGTGGAACAACGACTAAAACTAGTTATATAACAATTCATAACAACCCTTCACCTGTTATTACTTCATCAGGTTCAACAGTATTTTGTCAAGGAGGAATTTTAATTTTAAGCACAGCAACTGCGAATAGTTATTCGTGGTCAACAGGAGCAACAACACAAAATATTACAATCAATATATCTGGCAATTATCAAGTAACGGTTACTGATTTGAATTCATGCTTAGGAACATCTGGAATTTTTAATGTACAAGCAACGAGTGGTACTCTACCTGCAAAGCCTGGAAAAATTACATCAAGTAATGGAAATACAAAAGCATGTCCTGGCGATACAATTACATATTCGATTGCACCTGTTTCAGGTGCAACTTCCTACACATGGTCGCCACCTTCAGGATCAACTATTATAAATGGAAATACAAGTAGAATAATTACAATAGCTTATGGAACTGGATTTATAAAATTTGATTCACTTAAAGTTTCTGCTGATAATCTCTGTGGTAGTAGCTTACAAAGTAAAGTTCGAATAAATCGAAATTTACCTTTATTACCTAGTGTTATCTCTGGTACATTTATCAATTTGTGTGGTGCAACCAATGTGGCATTCTCGGTAGTAAATGTTCCAAGTACCACTTATTTTTGGAAACTACCGTCATTTGCTTTTAATACAACAGGATTATTATCAAATTCTATTACTACTAATTTTCCTTCAACAAATTTTACTGGAAATATTTTTGTTGCAGCAGGAAACGGATGTGGGAAAAGTGCGTCACAAACTGTAACATTAAAATCAACACCATCTGCGGTTGATTCAATTTATGGTGATAACGTAGTTTGCCCTGGAAGCATCAATAATATGTATTCAATTATTGCAGATACTACTGTTTTAAATTACAAATGGGTTGGGCCAATCGGTTCGCGAATAACAGATGGAGTTACTACCTCAACAGGAAATTATTTCGTTACAACCTCAAATATTGTTCACATTAAATTTGGAAGCATAACAGCAACATCAACATTAAGTGTAAAGAAAAACAATATTTGTGGCGTTGGAATTGCGAAAATTATCAATTTAATTCCTTGTAACTTTAGAATGAAATCAAATGGAATAATTAATGATGCAGAAATATTTCCAAATCCTACCGATGGTTCATTTACTCTAAATTTCAATTCTTCTTTATCAGAAAATATTGACTTAAATATTTCTGATGTCACAGGAAGAATTGTATTCACAGAATCATTTACATCGTTTATAGGAAAAAATAACCAGATGGTTGATCTGAATTCAGTAGATGCTGGAATTTATTTGGTGACCTTTAAAATTGATTCTATTCTACATCAAATAAAATTAGTAAAAGAGTAGTAAAATTATTTCAATAAGTATTGTAGAAATTATTGCCTCTTCAATATATCTCTTAACTTAACAACCTTTTGAGCTAGGGTTAGGCCATCAAAATAATAATTATGATGTCTGTGCCAGCGATTGAAAGGAAAAAACCAAGAGAGAAACCAGCAAGTAATCCAAGTTGGCTCATTAAAACAGTTGCTACAAACTTATCTTCAGATTGCAAATTACTATTATCTCAATTATTTTATTCAAATTTGGTAGCAAATAATAATCCTCCAGCTAGACCACCTACAATCCCAGTAATCAGTCCTGATTTTCCTGGTTTGTCGTAAGTAATTTTCGAAATCCTACTGATGGCCAATTTTACTGTTGAAGAATCAGTTATAATCTGAACAGTATCTATCCCATAAGCAGTAAGTCCAGTTCCTAAAAACACCTTATAACCAGAATCAGCTTCAATAGTCCAATTTGATAAACGCTGAGCATGAGAAATTTGAGAAAGAAGAATAATGAAGACAAGAAAGGTATATCGTTTAGGCAAATTTAATAATTTATAAAACGTACAGATAGCACTGAGAAAAAATGCGGATTTTATCAAAACGAACTTATGTTGATGACTAATGATTATTTAAGTAAGAAAATGTTTTCAGTATCATTACTACAATTGGAATAGTTCAAAAACTAATAAAGCCAAAGCGGTGTATTAAAATATTTTATTTTCTCCTCCAAATATCCCTAATTCTCATTTGTCGTTCAGGGAATGTCAAACCAGTTAAATCATATTCATGGTGACGCTTCCATCTATTGAAAGTTAAAAAGCCAGCAGCACCTCCTAAAAAAACACCAGCATTTGCAATTAAAAAACTTATAACAGTTTTATCGTCGCTTGATAAGGAGTCGTTATTTTTATTATTTTCAAGGAAAGAAGCAACAAAAATCGTTGCAACGCCAACAGCACCTATAAGCCCAGCATAAACACCTGATTGACCGGGTCTAATTACTGAAATTTTCGAAATGTCTTTGATGGCCAATCTTAACACAACAGAATCATTAATTAGCTGTACAGAATCTTCGCCAAGTAATGTAAATCCTGCACCAGTAAATACTTCGTTTGTGGAATCACTTTCGATAGTCCATGTAGCTTTTTTTTGGGCATACGAAAATTGAGTAATAATTAGAAACAAAACGAGTAGAAATAAACGCATCGCCAAATCTAATGAATTTTAAAACCACCATGCAGCCTTTGCGATAGGATCTATTTTAGAATTGGTATTAATTAAATTACATCTCAACTTCTTGTTTTCGATATTCTTCTGTTAATTTTTTCTGAATATCATTTGGAACAGGTGCGTATTCTGCGAAAGTGGCTTTAACTTTTGCTCTTCCTTGAGTGATTCCTCTAAGAGCAATGTTTAAATTATCAAGTTCTGCAAGTGGTGTTTTTGCTCTTACAATTTGATATCCTCCTCTATTATCCATTCCAACAATTATACTTCTTCGTGTTTGTAATTCGTTCATAATATCCCCCATTACATTTTCGGGAGCTTCCGTTTCAATATCATAAATCGGTTCTAACAGTTGAGGTTCTGCTTGATGAAAGGCTTCTTTAAATGCCATCATACCTGCAATTTTAAAACTGATATCGTTACTATCAACGGCATGCATTTTACCATCATAAACTGCTACACGAACATCACGCACATAAGAACCTGTTAATGGTCCCTCATTCATTTTTCCATAACACCTTTAATGATGGATGGCATAAAGCGATTTTCGAT
>JBBRAW010000088.1:0-15975 GCA_038206385.1 Bacteroidia bacterium
CCACAAAGTAACATAGATCCCTGACTCAAGCAGCAATTCTTACCAATCTTCACTTTCGCTAAATTATCAATCCACACGCGCTCACCAATCCAGCTGTTATCACCTATTTCCAATAGCCACGGATACTTAATGTTGACCGACGGCTTTATAACAACACCACGGCCTATTTTCGCACCAAATAAGCGAAGCAATAAAACCTTTACACTAGAGATTGGATTTAGTGGATTCATAAAAAAAAGTACATTCACGAAATACCAGAATGCCATTTTGATTTTTCCCGCACCAGTATTATACCAACTGTTATCGTACTTCGATAAATCGGTTTGTATCTTTTCTTGAATTGTAGAATCGTTGCTCATGCAAATAATAATCTGTTTTGTTCTATTGCAATAGGATTGTGAGTTATTCCTTTCGCATATTCTTGTGCCGATTTACTCCACTGATCAAAAGTATGCTGATCCATTAAACACGTTTCAATTATTGCAGCTTTTATTTCCTCTTCATTAGCTAATGGAATGTCCCAACCAACTTTTTGTACTGCAAGATTTTTCCATGGCGTTTGATCGGATAAAAGTACAATACACCCAGCCACCAAACTCTCTACTATGGTATGACCGAAATTCTCATTAAAGGTAAGCAATATGCTGAGATGATAATCGCTCAATGTACTAACAACTTTATCATTTACTATCGACCCACAATATTTTACTTTTATATGTGAAGGCATTTGCTGAATTATTGCTTCACAACCCAACCAATATTCAGGCTCTTCGATGGGTCCGAAAATGTCAAAATTAATTTTACACGAAGAGGGTAGAGTAGCCAAAATTTTTAATGTCCCTTCTAAATTTTTCTTAAAAGCAATTCTACTGATGAAAACGATGCGAAGTTCTCCTTCATTTTTTTTTCTAGGAATAAAATTTATTAGTCGAGGTGCAGTTAAATTTAATGCAGTTTGAACTATTGCTTGTGAACCAAAAACTTTTTTTATTTCTGTCGCTTCTAATGCTGATGATGCTTGCCAACGAATTCCTTTGTAAAGGTTCATCATGCGTGCAACAAATAAAAATAATTTCTTTTTAAATGGTTTGATATTTAATGCGCCTTGTCCTAGCATTCCTCTTGGCGCTAAAACAAATCTTCGCGCTGGTAAATTTTTATTTCTAATTCTTAATGGATAAATAGTAAAGAAGATCGAGAATAAACTATTGAGATAAAATACATCTGCTTGCTCCTCTAATAATAATTTTCTTAAATTGCTGTAGGTTCTATTTGCAGCAGAAAAATAATAAACTTTACTTCCATCATCACGAATATTCCATTCATCAGCACGAATAGAACTATAAGGTTCTGTAGCATGTAAATCGGTATCGGAAGTAATGATGCAAAAATCGAATTCATCTTTTAAATGTCCTACAATATTGGAAACAGATTGAATCGGACCTCCAGCTTTATAACCAGGGAGATACCAATCAACCAATACAACTACTTTTTTCTTACGTTGCAAAATTTTTTCTTTAAGCTTCTATTCCATTTTGATTCATCCAACTCTCGAGTACCGTGCACAACCACATATCTAACCATCGTACTTGTGCATCACCTTTCTGAAATCTATCCCATGCATTCAACAAATATTCTTGATCGATAAAATCACGTTTTGCAAGTTGCTGAATATTCTTTTCGCACAGTGGTTTTAATTCGTTCTTCAACCATACATTCCATGGAAAAACAAATCCCATCTTTTTACGATGAACAATTTCATCTGGTAACAATCCTTGTAAACTATCTACCAATAATTTTTTAGGAAAATGTGGTTTTTTAAATTCATCATTAATCCCTAAAACATATTCTACTAATTCATAATCTAAAAAAGGAACGCGAACTTCTAATGCTACTGCCATGCTCATCTGATCTGCATCGCGCAACAAAACATTTTGCATGTAGGTACTCATCTCTGCAATACTTACCTTACTAAGTTCTGGAAGTTCACGCGCACCATCACTTAATTCAGTTGCTAAAATTTCATTTATTGCATCCTTTGGTAATGATGTTAATCCTAGAAGTCCTTTAACATGTTGCGGTAATCCCACTTGTCGTGATAATGGAAAACTCGAATTCAATGTGTGATCATCTTGATTCAGCAACTGAACCATTTTATCAGAGGTAATATCCGACTTCATAGTAGCATACGCTGCGCCAGCCATCTTACGAACAGGCTTTGGAATCGTAAAAAGCCATTTCATATTTTGTATCTGTAAACTTCTGTTAAATACAGGATATCCTGCGAAGAATTCATCACCACCTAATCCTGAAAGTGCCATTGTTATTCCGGCTTCGCGCGTGATGCGTGAAACGATATATGAATTTGGTCCATCACCACTCGGATGATCCAATGCATTTAATGCGATAGGTAATTCTTTTAAAAAATCATCAGGCGTTAAACGAAATTCATGATGCTCAGTTTTAAAAAGATCAGCAACTAATCGTGCATATTTCGCTTCACTAAATCCTTCCTCATCAAAAATAATAGTGAACGTTTGCACCGGTTGTTTCTGCACACGACTCATCAATCCTACAATAGCACTCGAATCAATACCACCCGAAAGAAATGCACCAAACGGTACATCACTAATTAATCGTCTTTCAACCGACGCCATCAATAAACGATAAACATCTTTACAAACTTCTTCGTATGATTTTCCTACTGATGCTTTTGAATAATTTTCACGAGCACTCCACCAACGTTTAATGCTTACTTTTCCTTCTTGCATCAACATATAATGACCAGGCATCAACATGTAAATATCTTTTACTAATGTGGATGGTGCATGAACTGTTTGATAAGTAAAATATTCTGCAAGCACGTCACGATTTATTTTACGCGCTACTTTTCCAGAGGCAAGTAATCCACGAATTTCAGAGGCAAAATAAAGTACACCATCTTTCTGAGTATAATAAAGTGGCTTCACACCAAGTCGATCACGAGCAATAAATAATTCCTTCGTTTCAATGTTCCACAATGCAAAAGCAAACATTCCATTAAAACGTTTTAAACAATCAACGCCCCATTTTAAATAGGCAGCAAGAATTACTTCTGTATCACTTTGTGTTTTGAAATTGTAGTCATTTAGTTGAGAACGTATCTCTAAAAAATTATAAATTTCTCCGTTAAAAACGATTGCAATTTTTCCGGATGCATCAAACATTGGTTGATGTCCTGCCGGAGATAAATCAAGTATTGCAAGACGACGATGTCCTAATGCAACATAATCATCTGTATAAATACCCGCATCATCAGGACCACGATGTGCAATGCTGTCATTCATTTTTTGAACAATCCCTTTCGAATCCGATGGGAGAGGATGTCCGTATATTCCGCTAATTCCGCACATCTTTTTGTTTATTTAAAATTTGCCATACTGTATCGGCCCAAGTATCTGGTGTAATTTGATTCGCAAGTTCTGCACTGCGCTCACCCATTTTCACCAACTGTTGATCACTTTGATCGATGATTTTTTTTAAAACTTTTCGAATAGATACTTCACTTTTTGCTTCTGTAAAATATCCGTTTTCATTTTCATGGAGAAACGTTGTTGCAGCGCTCGTTGTTGTACTACATACTAGTGGAAATCCAGCAGCAGCAAATTCATGCACTGTAACTCCCCAATGCTCATAATGAGTTGGTAAAATAAATACTCCTGTTTGTGCGAAATAAGAAGCAAGTTCTTTGGGTTGTATAAATCCAAAATTGCGAATGCGTTTCTTATCAGTAATGAGATGTTCTAATTCTCCTTTTCCTAAACACCATAACTCCCAATCTTTCACTTCATCATCTTGTAAAGAGGAAAATGCTTTTACCAATTCATTAAATCCTTTCAATGCAGTATATCTTCCCATATAAATAAATCGATGAGGGAAATGCAACTTTTTATTTTCTTTATTTTGCTGATAATAGGAATTAAACAACGGCACATCTGCAGCGTACATTCCTGTAAACAATTGATTTTTTTTAAATCCTAATTTTCTTGCATACACGGCATTTGGTTCGCCAGGAACCCAACAATGTGTAAACAATCGATGCAAATAAAGTGGCCCTATTATGGTCGCAATCTTTTGCTTCAACGTTCCTAACCATGGATTATCAAAAGTTAAAACAACAGGAATTCTTTTTTTTAAATCTTTACAAACTGCCAAATATCCTTTATCACTCCAACCATTCACAAAAACAAAATCAGGATTTATTTCACGAACAAGATGTACTAATTCTGTTGCATTAAAATCATTTCTTTCATAAGTATGAATATGCTCATTGAAATTAAATTCAAATGGTGCTACAGCATTTATAGGATAACGCACCAAGTAAACTTCCACCGCATATTTTGCAGCAAAACGTTCTAAACAGGCTATAACATATCCTGCTAACTCAAAGTACAGGAAGAGTGCTTTCTTCTTCTGTGGCTGTTGTTGGTTTTTCATATTGCAGCAGCGTAATAATCAGCAGTGCTATGATAGTAAATGGATTTAATGATGCTTGAAACCATGCCTCAAATGTTATCGAAAACATAATTGCAAACATGGCCGGTATGGCAAGGTAATTTATGCGTGAAGCTTTAAAAAAAGTTCGGAAGAATCCTATAAGGTATAAAACTAAACCAACGATTCCAGTATTCATCCAAATGGCTAAGTAAGTGTTGTGAACTCCTCCTTGATGACCTAAATCATTTAACCAACTTTTATTCGCTTCGAAGTACATCTCTTCATAAGCAAATCCTCTCCCAAATAAAAAGTTGTTTTGTATCTCTTTCCATCCATAAGTCCATGCTACTAATCTTCCCGAACCATCATCTAAATGTTCTACACGTAAATAGGATCCTAAACCTAAACTGGTAATGATAGAAGCAAGATTTTCATTGATGACTTGATATAAAACAGCAACAACAATTACAATTAGAAATCCTACCCAATACGAAATTTTATAGGAACGTGCAAAAAACATAAAGATCAAAATAGAGAATATAGCATTTCTAGAACTTGCAAGTATTACAGAAAGTAACATAGCTCCGAAGACAAGTATCAGTTCATTTCGTGAAAATATTTTTGGATAATGATGTTGTGCAACAATTACTAATATAAAAAATAATGTTGCAAGTAATCCTACGCCATTTGGATTGCCTAACAATCCATTGTAACGTCCTTGTAGATAAACCCAATCATTCAATACGATTGCCATGATAAATCCTAAGATCCACATGATGGTACATACCCATATTAAATTGCGTAGAAAATTTTCGCCATCTTCATTCAGTTGCCTAATAAAATAATTGGGAATAAATGTTATTATCAATGCAAATGACAAACACTTTTGAAACGATAACATTGGCTCCGGACTCTTAAACGTTAATGCAAATGCAAGAATGAAAAATGCAGCAAATGGATAAAATAATTTACTTCGTACTTTGAATGTTTTTGCATCTAGTAATACAAAAGCCGATAATATCACTAGATAAATATCTTTAATCTTGGCGGCAAATTCAAAAGCATCATGCCTGTTGTCTGATAAAAATAAAATTAAAAAGAAACCAATTATCATTTCTGAATATCGCTCTTTGTATTTTAGTAAAGCAATTCCTGCTGGGATCAAAACATAAACAGCTTCCAGAAAATACATTCCACTAATCACCCAAATGAGTAATAGAATAATAAATTGACCGTTTTCTTGAAAGAATTTTTTCATTACGTAGTTTTGAATGATTCAAATAATTCAAGATGTTTCTGCGCAACATGTTTCCATGTAAACTGGTCTTTTACTTTATTATAAGATGCATTTGATAATTGCATTCTTTGATCGCTTGTTAATTGATAGAAGGATTGAATAGCCCATTTAATCGCACGTACATTATTTACCTCTACTACGTAACCATTGCTACTATCAACTAATTCACGAGTTGCGCCAGTGTCAGTAACAACAATCGGCATACCTGTAACCATGGCTTCTAAAACAACTGTTGGCATACCTTCAAACAATGTTGGAAAAACAAATAAATCATTGTCTCTATATTGTTGTGCCAATGTTGCATCATCAGCAAAGCCAACAAATGTAACATTATCGTAATCGTATTTCTGAATATATTCTTCATACAATGGTCCTTTCCCAACAATATTGAAATGCAATAGATCCTTATATCCTTCCGTATTTAAATCACTGATGGCTTGCATGAGAATGTTAATTCCTTTATTAAAAGCAAATCGTCCAACAAATAATAATTGTAACTTGTTCTTTTCAAAATTTCTTTTTTGCTGATCAATTAAATTTACAGCATTCGGTATTACAACTATTTTACGACGTGGTGATGGAACATTTGCACTAAGAATTTCTGTTAATTTTCCTCCCAACGAAATTACTTTTGCTGAATACTTAAATTGATAACGCTCTAAAATTCGCATCGGAGCTGTTTTTAAAGTATCAATAAATTCAAGTGTTTGAAAAGGCTCTAAGCCATGTGGATTCACAATAACCTTCGACCCAATTTTACGAATGCCATACCACACCGAAAATCCTTGTGAATAAATTACATCCGGATTTAATTTCTTAATTTCATGATAGACTAATTTCGAATAATCGTAACAACTTTTTAAATAATTTTTTCCTGATTTAAAATTTAACGAGATCTCTTTTATCCCTAAACTATTGTCAAATACTTTTTCTTTATGAGGATGTATTACCGTAATGTCAAGCTTGTTGATGCGCGCCAATTCTTCAAGCAATAAAGCTGAATGACGTTGCATCCCACCAATTGCATGAGGATAAATTCCATCTGTACAGAAAACAAGATGTTGACGTTTCAATTTATTTTTTATTTACTAAAGTGCGTATCCCTTCATCTATTCCAATGAGTGGCGACCATCCTAATGATTTTAATTTGCTCACATCAGCAAGCAAGTGCATGCGTTCAACCTTGCGAACACGTGATGGCTCTACTTCAATAATAATTTCTTCTCCAATCTCACGTGAAAATGAATCCACAATATCGGTAACAGAATATTCAATACCACGACCTAAATTAAATGTGTCAGTTCCGCTATTTATTTTATTAAGCAATACATGAACAGCATTTGCCATGTCAGAAGTATGAATGAAATCACGCTTCGGCGTTAGATTGCCAAGCTTGATTGTACGTAATCCATCATTAACTTGTTGTTGTATTTCAGGAATCAAATGAGGGTTGGTTTCATTCGGGCCAAAAGCATTAAAGAATCGGCAAATGATCATCGGTGTTCCCGTCATCAAATGAAACTCGTTACACAAATGCTCTCCCGTTAATTTACTCAAACCATAAATATCTAACGGAGCAACTTCATGCTTTTCACTTACTGCATCATCATAAATTGGATATACAGCTGCTGTTGATGCAAAGAAAACTTTCTTAACATTATAATTACGACAGTTCTCTAAAATGTTTATCGTTCCATTAATATTAATATTACTAGACTCATAAGGATGCTCGTTGCAATACGGAATAAAATGTACCGCAGCTAAATGAATCACAATTTCAGGTTGAATTAATTTGAAGATACGATCCATTTCTTTGCGATCTAAAATATCGGCAAGAAAAAAATGATCATCACTAACAGTAATAAACTTTCGTTTGCCAAATGATAAATTGTCAATCACAAAAATCTCATGACCTTCTCGTTGCAGTTTATCAATTACCGCACATCCAATAAATCCAGCTCCCCCCGTTACTAACGTTTTCATAAAAGTTTTTTTCAATTGTTAACTTGATAATTTATCTAATAGTTTTCTATACTGATTCAAATAGGCTCCTTTAGTACAATAGTTTTGTACAAGTGAAACCATCCTTGTTCGTTGTTCAATGTTGCTGGTTGTAAGTATAGGAAATTCGCTTCCTGATACAACATATCCGCAATGATGCTCTGCTACAAAGGAAGAATAATCTCCTAAGTTCTCAGTGATAATTACTGGTAATCCAGCTGAAAGATACTCAGCAAATTTTGTTGGTGATGCTACTTTGTTAGTAATACTTTGTTCTCGTATTAAAATACCAATATCACATGCCATTAAAACACTCGGCACCTCCGAATGTGATACCCATTTACGAATTACTTGACCAGGGAATTCTTGCTCCAATTTCGTAATGTTCTCCTCTTCTGGAGCTAGGAAAATCACTTTGTATTGCCTACCTAAATTTAAATAATGGGAGAGGTATGGATATAAGATCGAAAAAGATTGCCATCCCGCTGTTGATCCCGAATAAGCAAGCACAATGTCATCCACATTGAATCCAAATTTTGCTCTGCTCAATTCAATATCTACTAACGTTATGGGTTTCCCTTTAAAATTACTATTTAACGTGCATGGAATAACCACATGTGCTTGTTCACTATATGCATATACTTCCTTCCAATATTCAACAAGTTTTTCAGAAACAGCAATACGAAAATCACTATCAATCACAACTCTCTTTTCTAATAAATCAATTTCTGCAATCCAACTTTTAACAACGTTCACATCGTATTCTTTCCACTCTGCTGCAATAGCACCTCTGCCATCAAAACATACTTGCTTAACACTACTCATGCCTCGAACTTTTAAAGCCATATTCGCAGCAATAACATTACGTGCAAGTATAACACACGGACGAATAAACAAACAGACGAACCACAATATAATTACATTGAATCTCCAATACGTCGCCTTAGGTAACATAGGTAAAATGAGTGCACACGGAAATTGTTGACGTATTAATAATTTATGTTTTTTAAAATCATGCATTGATATAAATGAAACTAATTTGATATCACTTTTTAATTCTTTATTTATATATTGAATGACATCAATCACCTGACTAGAAAAGACTCCAGAAGGAGGTTCTGCGTAGGTGAGGTAAATCATTTTTTTCATAAAATATTCTTTAAAATCAAACAAAAATTAATTAAAAAGTAATTCGCTTTTAGATAAACGTGCAATAACTTGAGCGCATTTAAATCCAGATATTTTGTATAATAGTAAATACCTTCTTGAAGTAGATAAGGTAACACTCGGCTTCCCAATTCTTACTATATATTTTTGATGAAGTTCAATCGCTGTTTTTGGATCGTACCCATAAAGAAAACGAATAGCATCAAAAATAATATTAATAGATGTTTGCTTTCGCTCTTGTGTTAATGAACTCTTGTCGAGAAGATATTGATAAATCTTTATCCTTAATCCAATATAACGTTTCCACATTTCATCAGGATTTGTTTTGGTGATAGAACCAAATGGACGCTCACGATTTATATTTAAAATTGTTTGATCAAATTGTATACGCGCATTATTTTGTAACAAACGAAACATCAATTCATATTCCTGACTACTCTGCAATCCGTCCGCCCATCCCTTAATTTCCATTAATTTTTCGCGCTTAAATAAATTAGCTGACGTTACACCAAGCTGCGAATCAATTAATGCACACCATGGATCTCTCTCCTCAAAAATTAAATACCGTACTGATTTATCTAATAAAATCTTTTTACAACTACCAACAAAAATGTCAGGATTTATATTCCCTTCTTTAATTTTTTGTGACTGATATTCTAATTTGTTATGTAATAATATGTCGTCTGCATCTAAAAATTGAACGTATTCACCCTTTGAAACTGCCAATCCTCGGTTGCGAGTATAGGTAGCTCCCATATTTTTTTCGTTAATAATTAAATGAATGCGATTCGGAAATTCAGCCTGAAATTTTTGAATAATAGTTACCGTATTATCGGTAGAGCAATCGTCAACACAAATAATTTCTAACGGTGCTTGAGTTTGTTCTAATACCGAACGTAAGCCGTCTTCTATGTAGGCTTCTACGTTATAACTAGGTATTATTACAGAGATGTTTATCATGAAAGAGATTCCTTTTTTTCAGTTGTTAAACTGATATCAGGATAAATCCTTTTTATATAAATGAACAATTTTTATGAAGTCCGTTTCAATAGAATAATCATGAAATACCATATCAAGAAATTGATCTAGCGTTGCAAGATTATGATTACTCAACATTTTAGGATGCGATACAAAATGCATATAGTGCTGCTCACGGAAAAAATTTAAATAACTCTGCAATTTTACAACACTTAATAATTCAACAGATACTGGCTCATGACTTCTATCTTTCGATGGATGTCCTTTCAATGATCGCGGACTAAGATCTTTTAACATTTTAGATTGTTGTCCAACTCCCTTCCCATAAGTATGATCTTTCACAAATTTGAATAACACCTTCCTAACAATTCTGTCCGCCATCTTTACATAAGGCTTTAACTTAATCACAGAACTGCTAATTTGAATGAACTCCCCTTTCGTATCCTCTTTGGTGATGTCATCGCCAAATGCATACACTGGCTTATTAGGCGCATCAGAAAAATCAAAATATTGAGCATTCGAAAACTGATATGCACCACGCATCACACTGAAATCATATTCAATTCCATTCGCTATGAAGTATGGTTTAATATCTTCAAAAGGTTGTATCGACCAACCCCCAGCACGGTATCCATTGATTTTATATTCAGGAAAAACAGGATGAATAATGCTTGATAATATTCTCAACGACTCACGAAATAATAAATCGCGATCCTGCTGATCAATATTATGAAAACGATATCTCTTAACATCTTTTAATACAAATTCATGCTCGTCAGGAAGGTATTGCGCATCTAACCAATGTGGATGTAAATGCGGAAAAACATAATGACCTTCTCGAATAATATTTAGTATCTGATCACTCACTAATTGTAAATCTCTTTTGCAATTTTCATATTGCTTCGAATATTTTTCTAGCGTATATAAATATGTTGTGTCAACAAAAAATATAGCCTTCACACCATGAGGACGAAGGATATTTAATAACGAATTTGTTGGCTCTAATAAACACGCATTCGCCTGCCCGCTTTTAGGGCCGAGAAAAAGTTCATAATCAAAAGTGATGAGTAACTGCTTTTTCATAAATGGTGCTAACAACACAAAGGTAATCGTTCGCTTGTACTAGTTGGACTAGCTGTTATTGGATGTTGATTTACGTAATAACCTTTGTTATGTTTCTGTAGAATGAAAATTATCATTTCCAGATTTCTTTTCCGCGATTGATTCCGCTAAATTATTGAATTGAACTATCTTTTTTATTGCTAAATATTTTTTTAACGAACAATGAGGTCTAATATGTTATCACTATCGTAGATCCTGATTTAAAATACTTTCTACTATTTATGCCTCAATTGACTTCCTATAATCCTCACACTTTAAAATATATGCCATTGCACGTAGTAACTTTCAATTTTACTCACATCTGGTACTCAAGTAGTATCAATGATGTCGATCATTTCAACGAATTACCTCGAAAGAATAATAATTACCCAACCTTAACTTTCTGTAACAAAAGTTTTGTACAGGTCTCTAATATTCTCTCTGTAGCATGCCCATCCCACAGAGGAGGAACCGTACCTTTTTTATAGTTCCCTGCTATAATTTCATCAATCTTCAACTGAACTTTCTCAATATCAAAGGGCACCAACTCATTTGTCCCTATAGAAACAGTTGATGGTCGCTCAGTATTTGGACGTAACGTCAAACAAGGCACACGTCGAAAGGTAGTTTCTTCCTGAATCCCACCACTATCGGTAATCACAAATCTACAGTCGGCAGTAAGCTTCTGAAAAGCAAAATAATCTAGTGGATCAGTAAGTATCAATCGCTTATTCGCCTTCACGCGATCCATCAACCCGAAGTGTGTTAGTTTTCCTAATGTTCGTGGATGTATCGGAAATACTAAGTCGTAATTTATTGTTATGTAATCTATTATGTCGATAAGTTTGCTTAACCCTTCTTCGTGATCAACGGTTGCAGGACGATGCATGGTCATTAAAACGTAACCCTGTGAGGCCAAATGATAGTGATCCAAAACCTTGCTCTCGTTTATTTTTGCATCAAAACCAACCAACGTATCGATCATTGTGTTGCCTACAAAATACATCTGCTCTTTTTTCTTACCCTCTTTAAGTAGATTATCCATTCCATCCTGTTCAGTAATGAAAAAATAATCACTGATCTCATCAGTCAGCAGCCGATTAATCTCCTCCGGCATACCTCTATCTAAACTGCGTAATCCACTTTCAATATGAGCAACTTTAACCCCCGATTTATGCGCTGTAAATGCTGCAGCAAATGTGGAATTCACATCTCCAACAGCCATCACCAAATTGGGCTTGAAATCTAAAATCACCTTTTCTAAACGAAGCATAATCTCCGCCATCTGGTTGCTTGGCGTTCCTTGCGGGATATTTAAAAAGAAGTCTGGCTCTAATTCAAATTGCTCAAAAAATACTGCAGCCATCTTATCATCATAATGCTGACCAGTATGCACAATGCGAATCTCAAATGGATTTCCCATCGCTTCATTCACTTTTTTAAATCGAGTTATCTTAATAAAATTTGGTCTCGTCCCAACTACAATCAAAATGCGATTGTTCATCTTTTAATATTTTTATATGTGAAAATGATAATCTTTTATTAGGTATTAATATTAGATTTAAAATACCGATTCTTTTGTACGCAGCATCAAATAATTTTGTTCTAATTTCTAGTTACAATCAACAGCATCGTCATTCACACTAATGATCGCAATAACACATTGGAAAAAAATTATTAAAGAACCTTCTCCACCAACTCTGAATAGGAATAAATACCATCCACCTTTCCATCTTTCAACTCATAAATTCGATCACAATTTCTTAGTGTTGTAATGCGATGTGCAATGATAAAAATTGTTTTATGTACTTCCGATAATGAATCAATCGATTCACTCACTTCTTGCTCTGTTTGATTGTCTAACGCAGATGTGGCTTCGTCAAAAATTAATATTTCTGCATTGCGATACAGTGATCGTGCAATACTTATCCGCTGACGTTGGCCTCCCGATAATCGTGATCCTCTTTCTCCAATCGTAGTATTTAATCCATCAGGTAACGATGCAATTAATGATCCTAATGAAGCCTGACTAACAGCAAGATTTAATCGATCTTTATCAATAATTTCATCTCCAAAAGTGATGTTCTCTTGTATCGTTGCATCCATCAAATAAATATCTTGCTTCACATATCCAATCATACTTCTCCACTCACGACGTTGTTCAACTCTTAACGGTAATCCATCAATTAAAATATTTCCTTTTTGTTCTTCATAAAAACGCAAAAGCACATTCATCAATGTTGTTTTTCCTGAACCTGATGAACCGATGATACCAATCTTTTCTCCTTTGCGGATTTCAATATTGATATCTTGTAAAACATTATGTTGCTTCTCTGGAAAATGAAAACATAAATTTTTTAATGCAATCGTATTTTTAAAAGTTACAGGCTCGCCTGGACCTTCATCCTTACGATCATACACCAAGTCACTATACATTTCTAAGATTGCCATCGAACTCATATTGCGACGTAAATAAACCATCGAACTAACAATACGATTTAACGAAGGCATTAAACGATATGCGGCAGCAGCAAATAAACTTACCATCACAATCGCTTGCGAACTATTATCCGTTAAGAAAATAGCATACACAAAAATTAATACTACTCCCGATAATGCAACCAATTCATTTGCACGCATCGGAACTAAATTGTATAAATAAGAAGTCATCTCTAAGTTCTGATAACGACGTTGAAACTTCAAAAATTTATCGCGATAATGAATCTCCTTATCAGCTAATTTAATATCAATATAACCACCAATAGTTTGTGTTAATGTTCCTAATGATAAAGGATAAATTTTATTCATCTCCGCACCAACACGTGATGAACGATTTTTTAAAACATAATAAATTAACCACGTACACGGACCAACAATCACCGCAATAAACATAAATAATTTAATGTCGTAAGCTGCAATACCACCTACAATCAAAAGAACAATTAATAATTCTGATGCAAGCATAATGAGAGGTAAAACTACCCAATTCGTATACGATAAAGGTGTATTAAATATATGTTGAGTTATCGAACTACTTTTTAATGTAGTGAACGAATGAAAATCTAAATTGAAATATTTATTAAACTGCCTACGAGTAATATGATTCGCAATAACACCCGAAAATCGCGTCTGTAAATAGTTTACAAAAAATCCAAATACCGTTTTTATAACGAAGAATACAAATACTGATAATATCAGAAATAATAAAAATGATTTGTCATTCTGAAAATGAAAAAAATCAAATACATCCTGCAAATATTTATTGCGATGATTATTCGGTCCTGAATTCGTTGCAATCTGTATAAGTGGTAAGATAGCAGCTAATCCAAAAACATCAAGTATTGCAGAAATGAAAATCATAATCATCAACGCAAGCATTTTCCTGCGATGACCTGAATTCAGCTGCCCATTTAAACTTGATATTGCTTTCCGAAGCGTGCTTCCTCCCGACCCATTATACTCATCATTTATATTTTCCGACGACATTCTCATTATTCATTAAGCATAATATCCGCCACCATATCCGGCAGGAATATTTTTACTGTTCACACTATTTAATATGAAAGATAGATTCTTTACATGATTCTTATCTACAATCTGATGTGCAATCTCTACAAAGTCTTTCTTCGAATATCCTGCCTTCAAAACATATAAAGAGAGATCAGCAAATTTCATAAATTCTAATGCATCCGATAATAATCCTACTGGTGGTGTATCAATGATAATATAATCGTAATGCTGTTTTAATTCATTGATCAATGTTTCCATCATCGGATCTAATATTAACTCCGATGCATTCGGTGTTCTAGGTCCCGTAAGGATAACTTGCAAATTTGCAATGCTAGTGTCTTTAACAATCTGACTTAATTTCGCCTGACCAACAATATAAGATGTGATACCAATATCATTCTGTAAATTAAATGCATTGGCTTGTTTTGGCTTATGTAAATCTAAATCGAGTAATACTACTTTCTTTTTTGCTTTCGCAAAAATGGTCGCAATGTTTACAGCACAAAATGTCTTCCCTTCATTCGCTACCGACGACGTTACCAAAATCACTTTACTAGTAACTTTCGGTGCGAAATAAGATAGGTTGGTTCGTATCACACGAAATGCTTCTGCCGTTTGTGACTGTGGGTATTTATCTACAATTAAATATTCATTTAATGCATCTTTACTTTTACCAACTATACCACTGATAGGTAATGTTGTTATTTCTTTTAAGTCATCTTTCGTTTGGATATAATTATAAAATACACCCTTAAAAAAGATTACTAAAAACGATAATGCTAATGCAATTCCAATTCCCGCTAAAATAATTTTTAATTTTATCGGACGAATTAATCCAGTAGAATAAGCAGGTTCTAACACAACCCTATCAGCAACAATAGCCGCTTTCGAAATAATTGTTTGCGCTCTCGTCTGCAATAAAAATTCATAAATCTTCGAATAAATTTCTACATTCCTATTGATGTTAACCAATCCTCTTTGTGTAGTTGGCATCTCACGAATCGTACTTTGATATTCTCCAACTTGACTGCTCAAACTATTAATTTTACTCACTAAAGATTTTCGAACATTTAAAATGATTCCTAAAATATTTTGTTTAAGTATCGATATCTGCGAATCTACTTCTTTCACCAACGGACTATTTGCTGTATTACTAAACATCAAGTTACTTCGCTTTTGTTGCAATGCAAATAACTCATTGAAAGAAGTAGATAACGATGGATCATTTTGTTCAACAAGTAGAGTAGGGGAAAGCGACATGTCGGAACCACTGCCGGTAAGATATTCATACATCAAATCAATCGACTTCAACTGAATATTTAATCGCGCTTTTTCCGAATCAAAATCTACAACACGCTGAAATAATACACTCTGCTCCTGACCTAAATTCAAGGTGGTTTTCTCACGCTGAAATTGTTCAAGATTTCCTTCCACCGAATTCAACT
>JBBRAW010000089.1:0-15810 GCA_038206385.1 Bacteroidia bacterium
ATAATCCCTTTTTTCCTTGTGTTTTGTAGCGTATTAACTTCATTTTGCCTATCTTGTTTATAGCATAAATATAGCCATAATTATATGATAATCAAATAGTTATATTATTACTTGCTAACAATTTGATTTTTAGAACCCCCCATTAGAGGTTCAGGCTTGTATAAAAGACTTGCAAAACAAATTTGAAGAAATTCAAAACTGGACTCCAATTACAATTGCAGAAACATCTTCTTCTTATTTACGAATCCTAAAGAAGCTAAACCTGATGGAAGGTGGGGCGACAAAAACTTTGAAAACACCACACTTAAGCGACAAAATGTTTGTGCTTTTCGTTTACTGGCTTTTATCAGTTGAAGCAAAATCAAATATCCTGAATAGCAGCTGGATGAATTATTCTTTCATGGAGAAAAAAAGTTTCATTGATCGGCTACTACAAAAAAAGTTTAGCAAGTTTTATAATGTAACTTATACAGGAGATAATTTAAAAGTTGAACCAATAATTACTTACGATAATATTTACGATGTCATTACAAAATCCTGAAAATACAATCTTAGAAACAAAGAGGGTTGTCGAATCTGATAAACGTTCAGAGATACGACTGAATGCTAATGGTGGCAATTCAATCCTAATTGTTTGTGAGCCTTCAAGAGAAGCGGAATATATTGCTGCTATTAGAAAGCTTATGGATAAAGATGTCTATAAAATTATAGACTTGAATGACGTGCTTATTGAGTTTGTTGATTCAAACAAAGAAACAATTGATGAACTGTTTGAACTATTAAAAGGATCTGTTCATCAGATATTCAAAGCACCAAATGGAGAAGAAGCAAATGACCTTTATAAATTGATAATTGAAAAAATTAACGACTCTTACGGTAAAGGCAAAATTCCAGTGCTAATCAGTTCGGGAGCTTTGTACGGTAGTGGAATAGATAACATTCACATTATGGAGAATGAGTTTGTAATGAAATCGAACACCCCTCTTATTATTTTATACCCTGCAACAAAAGACAAAGACAATCTATTATTTCTATCAAAAAGACATTCATCTAGATACAGATGTATGATAATTGAATAAAAAAATTATTTATGCTAATAAAAGATACATTAACAATTAATCTGTCCGAGGACATCAAGAATGTAATTGACCTTGAAGATGTTTCAGAAGCTGAGATTAAATCGGAAATTGAAAGCTATATCATTACTGATGGTTTAGCAAAAGAATATGCTGATTTCGTATCAATATTCACATCTAACATTCTTGAAACTGGAGTTTGGATTTCCGGATTTTACGGATCAGGTAAATCATACTTTGGTAAATTATTGGGTTACCTTCTAAGCAATCGAATGATCGCAGGTACTCCTGCAAGAGAGCGAATAATGCATCGCTTTAGTGGCATTTCAGATGAAGCGATAATTAAGAATTCAATTGCAAAACTTGGTTCCGAAAACTGTCGAGTTGTTTTCCTTGACGTTGCTAAACAAGATACATCAAAGGGATTGGCGTTTACGTTATTCCGTAATTTTTTGAAGTCGTTGGGATTACCTGAAAACGAACACGGAATTTTACTTTACCAATTAATGTTGAATGAAAAACAATCAGATGTTTATGACTTCGTATTCAAAAATCTTAATATAGATTGGAATGATGTAAAAACAAGAATGCTTGAGTATGCTAAAGCTACAAAGAAGATATATCTGAGTAAAGATAATAATGAAAGCGACTACAATAATCATTTAGAAACGATTAGAAGAGACATTGATCAGTTTAGTCCTGCAAGATTAAGAGATGAAATAAAAAATTATTACAAGGTTGTATCCGGAGAAAAAATAATTTTTGTTTTTGATGAGGCGAGCGAAGCCATCAATCAAAAGAAGTTTACTTTATTAGATTTGGAGGGATTAAGCGAGGCTCTATCTGATTCCGAACTTTCAAGAAAGACTTGGACTATTGCAATTGCTCAAGAGAAATTGGATGATGTAATCAATAACTCAAATGTTAGTAAGGCACAATTGACAAAGGTTACAGACCGTTTCAAAACTAAAATTCACTTGGAGGCTACTGAAGTTGATGTGATTATCAGAAGTAGACTTTTGAAGAAGAACGATGATGCAATTAAAAAACTAAAGGAGCATTTTAAAAAGAACTCAGGACAAATCTCAGATCATGCTGCTTTGAGTGCTACCGGAATTACTAAAACTGATAATGAAGAGTCCTACACTACCTACTATCCGTTTTACAAATATCAGTTTGATTTGTTGCAGAACTTTTTATTTGGAACAAAAGGTTATGCTTCAACCAAAGTGGCTGCAAGGGGTATGATTATTACCACATACGACATTTTAAAAAATGAACTTCAAAATGGTAATCTCTTTGAAACTGCTGCCGGATGGCAAATTTCTAAAGAGGCGCAACCACAACCTCCTGTTCGATTAGTTAACAGGTATGATAATGCAGAGCGTATTTTAAAAGAAAACAAATCTCCTATTAACGGAAGAAGATTGCTTGAAGCAATACATTTTCTTTCTGAAGCAGAAGTTGTCCCTTCAACCGTTAAGAATATTTCAAAGTCATTTGTGAAGTCTCCATCCGAACTTCAAAAAACTGAAAAGGAAATTATTACTGCGCTTGAAATATTAACAGAAGCAAAAGTTCTATTAGATACCAATAATACGTATCGTATAACATCGGATATCGAGCAACGTTTACTTGATGAGATGAATAATTTCACAGTTCAAGGCTTTGTAAAGAAAAAACGTATTGTCAATGCCTATAAAGCTTCTACTATAGTTAAATCTTTATTTTCCGCCCCTGATCAAAACGCTAATTATAATTTTTATGTCACTACCGACAATGATGATGAACTATCATCGCCTCCGGTTAAGCAATTAAAAATAAAATTAAAAAGTGTTTATAACATCAGCGATGACAGAGCAAACGATGTTGAACAAATAAAATTTCAGAACAAAGACGACAAAGATGTTATTTGGCTAGTGCCTGATAATTCTACTTTTAAAGAAGTAGATAAATGCATCGATGACATTGAACGCATTTCTTATTTGGAGGAGAAATATAACAATCCTCAATCCGATGAAGGACAAATCCTGAAAAGTTTTTCAACTTCTAAATCAGAAAAAGAAAACAGATTGAAAGACCTTGTTGAACAATCAATACAAAAGGCTACTTCAATTTATCTTTACAATACCTTTCAATTAAGTAAAGAAAATTTCGCTTCAACATTACAAACCCAGCAAAGAGAAGTAATTCAAAATGTATATTTTAAAAGACTTGATTCTCAGTTAAGTGATGCGGTTACAGTTAGTGTAATAAAAGAAGCTATTAATGAAAAATTAAGTAGCTACTTTAACGGTAAGGATTTTATGTTTTTTGATAAGCAAGGAAATTTTATCGGAGATAACCTTAAAGTCACGGAAGAAATTCTCTTTAAAATGAGAAATACGTTTGTTGACGGTGCTACCTTAGAAAAAGAACTTGAGCAGCCCCCTACAGGTTTTGCATTCGGTACAGTTATGTCTTCAGTTGCTGCTTTGATGAGAGCCGGCAAAATAATGGCTAAACATGGAGGAGCAGAAAAATTCTCTTGGAGAGATGAAGGCGTTAAAGATATTTTTGACAAAGCAACTCAGTTTAGAAAAGCTTCATTTAAAGCAATTTCAAAATCTCTTTCTGCCCAACAAAAAAACGATATTGTTACTTCCCTTAAAGATCTTAAAGCAGATGAGTACTTAAATAGAAAGATCGAATGGAATCTCAATGATTTTGATGTTATAAATTGCGTTAAAGATTTAGCCAAACACTTTTGTGATAAGGTTGAATTTATGAGCAGACAGAATAGCGATTTCGATAAACTATTCCCTGTTACCGAAACTCAAAAGGATCAGTTGGCACAATTTACAGGTGCAGTTAGTGAAGCTAATTATATTGATAAAGGACTTGATTATCTAACTAAAAAAACGATTTATACTGAAGCAATACTTGAAATTGAAAAAGTTGAAAAGTTCATCCGTAGTAGCCTCCCAAAAATAACTCTTTGGAAATCATTTACTGAAGGTGTGGCTGATGAGTTAAAAAAATCAGCACAAAACTCTGATGCAATAACCAACCTTATTAAGGAGTTTCAAACACTCTTTACCAAGGATGTTGTGCAAAATTTTGCAACGCTTCAGGATTGCGCTCAAAAAATTAAGGATGCGTACTATAAATTGATGGAGTCATCAGTTAAAACTATGGCTGATAAATACATTTCACTTTATAAAGAAGCAGAAGTTTTAGTTAAGGAAATAAAAGAACTTCCTGCTGATCCGAATAGAGCTGCCTTAGAAAAATCAATCTCTATTTATTCCTATGCAGAGCAACGCAAGGAAGGAAAAGTGGATATTGATTTTGACACTAAAGATAAAGTAACAAAATTTTCCTATTCTGAAATTTTATCATTTATTGATTTATACAGCACTAAGAGAACTGACCTTGATATTATAAGAGCAGGTTTAATTCTTGTTGAGTCACCAAAACCATTACCCGGAGAAAAGCCTGAATTACCAAACACACCGAAGAAGTTATCTTCAAAGTTACCGGGCAAAAACATTAAGGTTAAAGAATATAGAGATTGGTTGCAAGGCGAATTAAAAAAGATTGCGTCATCTAATGAGAGTGATGAGATCGAATTTGAGAACTAACGTATTATAGAATAATGAAATTATCTGAACACACAGAACATATACGTCAGTTGATTGACAAAGCCTTTAGAAATAGGTTAGGCAGAATGGGTATTTCAAACTCATCTGCACAACCTATTCAAAATGTTGCTCCTGAATATCTCGAAGATAGAAAGCGAGTAGATATTATTCTTCCTGTTTTTATTTCCGAAACCGGAAATGAAAATGATGCCTTTGAAAAACTGATTGAAGAATTTACTTTTACCTTATTTAACAGGATTTCTGCGCTTAAGGTAATGGAAGCACACACATTGCATCCGGAAATAATCACAAAGCGGACGCAGCATGGCGACAGATCATTTTCTCATTTACTATGGTTGGAACAGAATCCTGAAGGTAGGAATGAAGATCAAGAAGGATTAATAAAATATTTCTTGTTTCAATTGGATCAATTGGCAAACGACATTCCGCTTTTTAGTCCTAAACATCCATATCACTTATTACCTACTCCCGTGGAGTTAAATGGGATTATAAATGCATTCAATGAAGTAGAACAAGACGCTGCTGTTGGCAATGAAATTTGGCAAAGCGATGATGTATTAGGATGGCTTTATGAAAGCTATAACAACTATAAAAAAGCTGCGCACAAAGAGAGCGGAGATAAAACCGAATTTAACAAGGTTAGTATACAGAGTCAAGTTTATACTCCCAAGTGGGTAGTTAAATTTCTAGTTGATAATAGCTTGGGGAAATTTTATCTTGAGATGTTCCCTGATAGCTACATCAAAAACAAATACAGGATTGCTAATGCTCCTAAAACACGGTTAAGAGATATTAAACCCTTAACTGAAATTAAAATGATTGACCCTGCAACGGGTGGTGGAAATTTCCTGTTATATGGTTTCGATTTGTTTTATGATTTGTATGTTGATCAAATTGACAATTATGGGGCGAATTACGATTCGAGAAAAATACCGGAACTAATTATCCAAAACAACCTTCATGGAATTGACCTTGATGATAGAGCCATTCAATTGGCTCAGTTGGGTTTTTTTATAAAAGCTAAACGAAAAAAGAATACTGCAAAAATTGAAAGTTTCAACTTAGTTAGTTCAGATTTTTATTTGCCACCCTATGAAGAGGTAAAAGAAATATTTGAAGCCAATAGTGAATTCGATCCGAAACAACAGGAAGTTATTAGGGACATTTGGAGTGACCTTCAAAATGCCTACAAATTTGGCGCATTAATTAGATTAGAAGAGAAATTAAATTTCCATTTTCATGGATTGATTCAAGATTTTCAATCCACTCAAATTGCAATGTTTACCGAGGAAACATTAGCAAATTTCGAACAATTTCGAATTGATTTTTTTACCAATCTGCAAAAGGCAGTTTCTCAGAATGCAGCCAAGCAGGGTTTAACTTTTCTAAATAGTAAAACTCAAGATGCAATAACCTTCCTACAGCTGCTCACTCAGAAATATGATGTTGCTGTGGCTAATCCACCATATACCGATAGTGGAAATTTTGGTCCAGAATTAAAAGCGTTTATTGAATCTAATTATAAAGTACCATACAAATTTAATACTAATCTCTACGCTTCATTTATTAAACGTTGCTGCGAACTAACAAGTGATATAGGCTATGTGGCTATGATTCATCCTCATACTTTTATGTTTATCATAACTTTTGAAGATGTAAGGAAATATATCATTGAACATACTCATATTGATATAATGGTAGATTATGGGTTAGATAGAGTTAATTTGTTTGGTACAGGAATATTATTGGATGCGACTTGGTATCTTCTAAGTAAAAAGAAAAAGGAATCAGAAGGAATATATTTTAACATTTCAGCTAACCAACAGGAACGCACTAAAAAAACCTCTTTAGAAGTAGCTTATGATGATCTATTAAATAATAGAGTTAACAAAAGAGTATATTTTGTAAATCAGGAAAAACTCAAAATCATAAAATCATATCCTTTTATTTATTGGATAAGCGATGGGTTTAGAGAGAAATTTAAAGATAAGTCAACATCTGATTATATGACTATTTGTAAAGGATTAACTACTGCTGATAACGAACGTTTTTTGAGATATAATTGGGAGATTGAAAATAAGGATAAATGGTTTCCGTTTGCAAAAGGCGGTCCTTACAATAAGTGGTATGGCAATTTGTGGCTTGTAGTAAATTGGGAAAATAACGGTAATGAAATAATTAATTTTGTAGATGAAAATGGCAAACAAAGGTCAAGACCACAAAACCAAAAACACTATTTCAAAGAGGGGTTAACAGGTTCATTTAGCGGCTCCAAAGGAGTTACATTTAGATATTTGCCTGAAGGCTACATCACTGAAGGAGCTTCGGGAGGTGTTTTCTTTGACAAAACTTTTGGAAACATACATTATACTTTAGCATTATTAAATTCTAAATTGTCATTTTATATACTAGACTCACTTAACGCTACAGTGACTACAGAAATTGGTGATCTTCAGAGAATCCCGTTTGAGATTGCTTCAGAACCGATACAGTCAATTCTATCAAATTTGTCAATTGAAAATACTGAAATAAAAAAACAGCTATGCACCTACAGTATATTAGAAACGACTTTTGATAAAAATCCCCTCAGATTATTTTCGCAAAATTCATTAAATGAAAGGCTCATTGCCTACCTAAATTTTGAAAACATTCAATATGCTAAAGTATTATTAAATGAGGCTATCATTAACAAACTTATTTTTGAAGTTTACGAATTGAGTGATTTAGATCAAGAGCAAGTAGAGGAGAAACTCGGCAAATCGATTGGTGCTTTACCAATTATGCAATTGTCAAAGGAACATTTTTTGCAACAATTTACAAATCTATCGGAAATAGCATTGAAGCACATAGAAGCTTTGCAAATTATTGAGTTAGATGAACAAAAATTAAGAGCAGTTAAAGAAGATTTTAATTCTTTATATCAAAGTAATAACAATGTTGAAGAATTTTGTATTCGCCACCAATTAAATCCAATCGATGTATGCTATTTGTATAAAGAAAGTGGTGTCTTACCTCAAGCTAGAGCCTCAGAAATTGCCATAGAATTTTTAGTCGATGTGATAAGAACGATATTGATGGAAGATGAAGATGGCATTGTACCACTAATTGGGTTACCCGGAGAAACTCGATTATTGGATAGGTTAGAGCAACATTGTTTGAGTAATGGCTTAAGTTCTGCGCAGTTTATGCAGTTAGATAGTTTATTAGGACAGACTATAAATGTTTTTTTAGAAAACCATTTTTTTAAAAATCTTGCTGATCATTTGAATTTGTTTATGCATCTTCCTAAGACGCCATTTATTTGGCATTTGAGTAGTGGTCATCATCAAGGGTTTGAGGCTTACACAATAATTTACAAATGGAATAAAGACAGTTTATTTAAACTGAAATCTCACTATTTATCTAAAAGAAAAGAAAGCCTTGAATTTAGAGAGATTCAATTGCAAGGATCTGAAACCGCACAATCTCAAAGTGAGAAGGAATTAATTCGCCACCAATTAAATGAAATCGAAGAATTCACAAAGAAGATAGATGAACTAATCGAAGAGGATTATAATCCTATATTGGATGGAGGTGTTGCTAAAAACATAGCACCATTGCAAAAAAAGGGAATGTTGAAAGCGGATGTTTTAAAAAAACCGCAACTAGAAAAATATTTAAAAGCTAACTGGTAATGACAGATAAATGGATTTTACAAGATATTGAACAAAGCCTTGTTAAGCGCAACAGGGTTGTAATTATTGATCCAAAAGGACAGTATCAATTTATGCTGCCAATTATTGAGAAACATGGTTATTCTATTATCAAAACGGATCAGGATATAAAAGAGGGCGGTGCATCTGTAAAGGAAGAATTGTTATTGAGATATGAAATTGAAACAAAATACAAAGACAAACCTTTAGTTATTTATATTTCAAAAGAACAAAATAATTTAAGCTTCTTATTTGATTATTGTTTTACGCACGGTTGCATTGACTTAACTAATCCAACCGATTGGTTAAAAAAGAAATTGTTTGCCAATACGGGGTTGCAGGTTCAAATGGAAACACCAATGCTAATTACTGCTGCTAAATTAGGTATTGGAAAAGATTTAGCATGGTGGAAAAAAATATTACAAAACCTTGAAGAACTTCTTAATATTGAAGAAGAGTTGCTTCCATTCCTTCATGCACCTGATAATTACTTAGATGGTAAGGATGCCGATGTTAAGCGTTTATTCGAAGAGAAAATATTTGAGTTAATTGGGCAGCCATTTATGAATAAACCTGCTAAAACATTAGCAGAAGAAGTTGGGAAAAGATTGTTTGACGGATTACTTCATAACGATATTCCAAACCAATTGCTTCAATTATATTATCGTTGGGCTGATAGTGAAAAATATAAAAGTTCATTAAAGGAGTACATTAGTAAATATAAAATTGATTCTTCAAACTTAAATCCTTGGGCAGCGCACTCCGACCATTGCTTCCCTGCATTAGATCAGATTGCATTAACACAGATGACATCTAATATTTCTGATAAGAGTTTTATAACGGATAAATTATTGAAGTTAAAAACAAGAGTTTATTCTTCCAAAGTACAACATATAGTACCTGCATGGTGGAAAGATATTTTTGCAATTTTAGAATTTGACTCAAAATTATTAAACGCATTAACGGACATAAACAAGTTAATCGAATTTTACACAACTAAATTTTGGGAAATTGATAGAGCGATAAGAAATCTTTACGTTTCCTTTCTACAAGAAGAAAAAATAATTCGCCCTTTACAAGAGAGTTATGAAAGCTTAAATCACTTGTTGCTTGAGCAATGGTTCTCTTTTATCGGTTCGTATAAAGAAACACAACAAGGCTACTTACCTAAATTATTAGCTAATGCCAAGCCCGGTACTGCAATAATTGTGGGCGATGGTGTTCGTTATGAAATAGCTAAACATGTATCAGATGTCCTTCAAAAACAATTGAAAGTTGAACGACATACAATGTTGGCTGATATGCCTTCGGAAACTGAACACAACATGAGTGCTTTGTATGTCGGCAATAGAGAAGTTTTAGCAAAAAAAGAAGATCGAGAAAAGAAACTTAACTCAATAACAGGTAAAGATATTGCGTACATGGATCTTGAGGCTTTGAGTTATGGTGTTAAAGCAGATTACCTTGTGCTTTCTTACAAGGACATTGATAGTGCAGGAGAAAAACTCCAACAGGGAGCGACAAAATTATTTGAAGAATTTGAACAAGTTTTAATTGCTAAAATTACTCTGCTATTAAATATCGGATTTAAAGAAGTTCATCTTATTACCGATCACGGATTTGTTTTAACAGGTTTATTAGAAGAATCGGATAAAATAGAAGCTAATGTGAAAGGTAAAAAAGAAGTCCACGAGAGATTTATTAGAACTCAGGATAAACAAGATAGTGGAGATTTAATTTGCTTTGAAGAGCCTTATGGTGAGTATAAATATGTTTGTGCATCAAAGAGTCACAGACCATTTCGTTCTAAAGGTGTTTATGGATATTCTCACGGAGGCTTTACACCGCAGGAAATAATTATTCCAAATTTTGTATTTAAAAAGGAAAGGGAATCCACATCCGGCTTGCAAGTAATTATCTCTAACAAATCAGATTTAGTAAGTACAACAGGAGAATATTTCGCAATTAAGCTGCAAGCTTCAAGTGATGCTAAAGATTTATTTGGATCAAACAGAAAGGTTCAAATAATTCTTTACAATGGAAATGTGAATGTTTCCTCCGGGAACATAATTACCATTGATTCCGGGACTATTTGTTCAATGGATTTTGGGTTTAATAAATATGATGAATTGAAAGCGGTTTTAGTAGATGCAACAACACAAGAACAATTGGATACTGTAATAATTAAAAAATCAAACCTCCGGGATTTTGGAGGCTTACTATAAAATAAATGATATGATTGTATTAGATGATTTAGATAAAAAAGCACTTGAATGTTTTAGAGGCTTTGTAGTAAAAAAGGATCTTGTAGGAATAATCAAGGGTGGTGCAAACGTGCCTGCTTTCGTATTGGAATATTTGCTTGCGAATACTTGCAGTACCGAAGATGAAGAAAAGTTGAAGGAAGGAATGGAGAACGTAAAAAAGATTTTGCGTGACCACTATATCAATCCGGAAGAGAGTACTTTAATTCAATCAAAGCTTAGAGAGAAAGGCAGATATAAAATCATTGATAAAATATCTGTGGAACTCGATTCTCAAAGAGATCGGTACTGGGCAAACGTGAGCAATAGTAATATCAGAAAGGCAAACATCAGTGATGAGCTAGTTAAAAACCATGAAAAGTTATTACTTGGGGGTATATGGGCTATTATTGAAATGGAATATGATCCAATGATTACAATTGGTGCAACAGTATTTCCATTTGTTGTTCGAGATATTAAACCTATTCAATTATCTAGCTTTGATAATTCTAAAATAACGGATCAAAGAAAGAACTTTACAACTGAAGAGTGGAAGTCATTATTGTTAAGAAGTGCCGGATACGAACCTCATAGTGAAGGACTAGATAACAGAAAATTAAATTTACTACTGTGTCGTTTAATTCCATTAGTTGAAGCAAATTTCAACATGGTAGAACTCGGACCACGTTCGTCAGGTAAGTCTTATATCTATAAAGAAATAACTCCTTATGCTATACTAATTTCGGGTGGTCAGGGATCAGTTGCTCAATTATTTGTAAACAACACGAATGGAAGAGTTGGTGCTGTTGGTATTTGGGACGCAATTTGTTTCGATGAAAGTACCGACAAATTATTTAAAGATAGAGATGCAATTCCATTGATGAAGGATTACATGGAATCCGGCTCATTCTCAAGAGCAAAAGGAGGAGAAATTTCAGGATCTGCTTCGGTAATTCTTAACGGAAACATTAATCAGCCTGTTGAAACGGTATTACAAACTTCGCATTTATTTAGTCCATTGTCGGATGAAGTTAATCACGATACAGCTTTTTTAGATCGTATTAATTTGTTTTTACCCGGATGGGAAATAACAAAGTTTAGTCCTAAGAATTTTACTAATCATTTTGGATTCAGTACCGATTTCTTTTCTGAAATACTGAAATCACAGCGTAAAATAACATACTACGATGCGATTGATAAATATTTCACTCTTGGTGCTCACCTTAAACAACGTGATTCAAAATCAGTAAGAAGAATAGTGTCAGGGTTTATTAAATTATTACATCCTGATGCAGTTTACACTAAGGATGATATAAGAGATTACTTGGTGATTGCGATGGAGATGCGAAGAAGAGTCAAAGAACAATTGAAAAGAATTGGTGGTATGGAATTTTGGGATACAAACTTCTCATACATTGATAAAGAAACTCAGGAAGAAAAATTTGTTGGACTACCTGAAGAAAGAGGTTCTTCTTTGATTGAAAGTAATCCACTGTCTCCCGGTGTGTGTTATACAGCAACAAGCGATGGAGAAAGCAATTCTTTAGTGAAGATCGAAGTTGTTGCATTGAAAGGTAGTGGTAAAGTAAACGTAACTGGAACTAATAGTCAGGAAGTAAAGGAGAATATTAAAAATACTTACAATTATCTCCGTGCTAACGAAAAGAGCATTCTTAACGAACAGCATTCTCTTGAAGGCTACGACCTCAATATTCAGATAAGCAATTTAATGGGTGCATTCATTGGGGGAGGCATCGGAAGCGCAGTATATGTAGGAATTCTATCGGCTATTTATAAAAAGAATCTGAAACCGGGTTTAGCAGTCGTAGGTAATATTTCAATTGGAGGAGCAGTAGAACGAGCATTAAATTTTGCTGATAAAATCACTCTGCTTTCAGAAAATGGTGCGAAAACGGTTCTAGTACCAATGGAAAATTTAAATGAAATGACTACACTACCTGCTGGCATTTTAGGAAAAACCGATACGCCTTTTTATGGAAATAGTCAGATGTTGTTGCAGAAGGCGGTTTTAGGAGAGTAACAGAGCAAGAATCAAATAGTATCGTAAGCTAATGGAACATAAAACATAACTAAATAATGGAATTTACAAGGAAAACAATTTTTGGATTATTTGACAGTTCACAAAAACAATATGTGATACCTGTATACCAACGTGCGTATTCTTGGGATCGTGACCAATGGAAAGCCCTTCTTGATGATTTAAAAGAACAAATTCAGGGAAGCAATAACTATTTTTTTGGCAATCTATTATTAGAAACTATTACAAAGGACAAGAGTTATGAGATAATAGATGGTCAACAACGAATGACCACATTAACAATATTTATTAGATCGATACTAAATGTGTTTTCAGAACGAATCAAGGAAGGAGAAAAAATCAACATCAACATTGAAGCAAAAATTAGATTATTCCTTAAGGATGATGGAAATAAAAAAATGCGACCTGTAGATTATGACCGTGCTTGTTTTGATGCATTAATTATTGATGGCAATGGAAATTTTACCACAACAAGTGCTTCGCAAAGAAGAATAAAAGATGCTAAAATATTTTTCACTAAGGAACTTCAAAAGGAAAAAACTGAAACAATTCTAAAAATACTTGATAAGATTGAATCGACTCATATTGGCGTAATTGAACTAGAAGGTAAAAAAGATGCAGCACTAATGTTCGAGTTACAAAATAACAGAGGAAAGGATTTAACTAATATGGAACGCATTAAATCCTATTTCATGTATCAGATGTACGTTTACAGTAAGCCTATTGAAACAGATTCTAATATCGAAGAGGTTGCAAACATCTTTGAAGGAATTTATTCTATTATAAATGACATTAGCTCTCTAAACGAGGATAGTATCCTAATTTATCACTGTAATTCTTTCGTAAATGGTTATCAGTATAGGACAATAGAAGATATCAAAACAGCATTTAAAACTTCAACTAACAAAGTAAAATGGATTATTGATTTTACAAAAGAACTCCATACTACATTTTCTAACATGAAGAAAATGGAACTTAACAAAAATATTTGTCTCGAAAAATTGCGCTTACTTACAATCCCTGCCTTCGGCTATCCGTTCTTAATTAAAGGTTACAAATATTTTGGGGACGATGACATTAAACTTAATAAACTATTTCACATAATGGAAATTTTAATTTTCCGTTACAATCTAATGAATAGCCGAGCAGACATAATAGCTCGTTTAAATGAGATTCTTCTTGGATTTAGCGGAGATGTCGATGCGCTTTGTACGAATCTCAAAAATAAACTAAACGACACGGAATATTGGGGCGATAAACGAGCAAGTAAATATCTCAATGAATGGATGTATCAAAATTCGGTGCTCAATTATTTATTATGGGAATACGAAGCAAGTATTCAAAAAAAGGGATATGTAATTGGTAAGCTTTCTTTAACAAACGAACAAATAGAGCACATTTCGCCGCAGGTACCACCGGATGGTGAACAATTAGCAACTGGTTATGAAGTAGACAAAGACAACAATTACTCCGAAGAATTTAAAAGTGATTATCTAAACTGCTTGGGTAACTTGATGCTGATCTCAGGTTCTCACAACGCTTCAATTGGAAACAAACCATTCAAGAATAAACTTGATAGCTACAAACAAAATCCATTATTAAATCAACAAGCAGAAATTAGAACGCTCCGAAGTGGCACAGATGCTATACCAATTTGGGATAAAACTGCAATTGACAAACGACATTTACTACTTCACGATTTCGCCATTCAAAAATGGAACTTCGATGCAGTTTAATTTAAGACAATGATAAAAAAGAAAGTAGATGCAAAAACGGTAATGTTAGACCATAGCAAGGCTAAGGTTGAACTATATAGTACATATTTGTAAGTGTATATGAATATTTTGAGTAGAGCCACATTCGTAAATAAGATCCAGTTATATGACTTGATGTGTGGTGAAGGAATTTATTCTGATAACTCAAAGGGTAGTCCAGTGCAGGCAATGGAGACAATTAAAAATCATTACTACAGTAACAATAAGAAGTGTCCCAATATGGATATTTGGTTTAATGATAAAGACAAATCGGAAATTGAAAAAGATAAAACTAAAATAGAAAGAGTTCAGGCTGCTTGCGCTAAATTATACAAACCGACAAACGTCAATATTAAATACTCTCAAGACGATTATCTAACGATTCAGCCACTTGTCAAAACCGAATTAGAGAAGATAAAAAAATTAAATGGCAAGCAGAAGGCACTTTTATTCGTTGATCCTTACGGTTACAAAGAAGTCAAGCCATCACATATGCGTGACTTTCTTGATTGTGGACATTCAGAAGTGATTTTATTCCTTCCGATTTCACACATGTATCGCTTTGCGAACAAAAGTTTAACAGAAGATTTTCCGGGAGGAGAACCTTTAGAAAAATTTCTGAATGAATTGTTTGGAGATAAGAAACCGGAGTATAGCTGTGTGCGAACGTTTATTCAAGCAATAAAAACAAGTTTTCGCGATAACTTGAAAGACTTAGAAGTCTTTGTAGATACTTTCTCGATAGAGCGAGATAGTTCAAATACATACTGCTTGTTTTTCTTTACAAGTCATGTAAAAGGCTTTGAGGCTATGTTGGAAAGCAAATGGAAGCTTGACGACCAGCAAGGCAACGGCTTTAGAATTGAGAAGTCCGGCAATCTGTTTGGTAATACAGTCGAGTTTGATTATCCGGATAAGCTGCGTGAGTTTATCAAAACGAATAGTACTGTTTCCAACAAACAAATCTATTTATTTGGATTGGTTAATGGTTATTTACCAACTCATACAGTTCAGGTTTTTAAACAGTGGCAGAAGGATACTAATAGTTTTAGAGTAAATACGACAAATGGTGATGTGGCTCGTAAAGGAACCTTCAAAATAAATTCTGATGCCTATAATGGTAAAGAACAAGTTCTAAATTTTTCATTAGCATAAAGTATGGCAGAATCGAACATTGAGTGGACTGAGCTTACATGGAATCCTACCACGGGCTGTAGCAAAGTGACCGCAGGTTGTAAATTTTGTTATGCTGAGACTATGAGTAACCGTTTGTTTCTTATGGGTACTGAGAAATACAAGAATAATTTCAAGCTAACACTTCATCCTGATACATTAGAAGACC
>JBBRAW010000090.1:0-15358 GCA_038206385.1 Bacteroidia bacterium
AAAATAATTTATTTTTCTTGAACTGATGCAAATGTGAATTTGACCAACCCATTGTAGTTTGAATTATTTTATGTAAATCAGAAAGTTTTGTTTCTGAATTAACTAAAACCCTTCTCCATATTTTAGGAGAATATTTTAACAAGGTAATTTTTATTTGATAAATCATAGCAGTAAGTTGAAATATTATAACAGGAAATTATAATGCTAAAAGTAGTAGTATTTTTTGAAAATTGAAATTCCTATTTTTTAAATATAATTTGAACTCTACAATCAAAGCTGCAAAATGATTAAATCAGTTTAATAATTTAGGTAAAGAATTAAAACTAATTGCTCTTGGCCATGAAGGTAAATTGAAAGTAAATTCTACAATACAATGGTTCATTGATTCTATTTTACTACACTATCAATAATAAAAATTAAGGGTATCTTCATCCGAAGATACAACCTTGCTTCACAACTTGGTTAAAAGAATTTATTTTCAAAACGCAAATACTTCTTTAAAATCGCAAATACTTAATCTACAAAATTGATAGAATTAGTATAATTAATTTTTATCTTTTCACTTGTAATACATGCAATTTACTTATTGATATTCCTTTTTAAAAACACTTAAATGCAAATTTTATTTAGCTTTTTATAAGAAACATAATTTATTACGAATTTCTTCATCTAAATTTATTCTTTAAAAGAAACAACTAGTAGAAAAATTTTTACATTTGAAGAGTGATTTCGCAAATTCACAACCGATTTTCAATTTAACCTAAGATAAAAAATTTATTTAATTTATTGCCTACTAGTTTTTGGCACCTTAAAAAGCAACTAATTAAACTTAATATCTAATCAAATGAGAACATTTTACAAAAGCTATCCGGTAGCACTCTTCAAAAGCATCTTCATGATGTTTGCATTCTTATTCCTTTACTTGGGCTCTTATGCACAACCTTATCGGAATGCATTTATTGAAACGAACAGTACAGTAAATTCTATCTTTCGAGATGGAAGCAAAGTTTATCTTGGGGGCTCATTTACGCAAGCTGGTTATAAGACCGGTAAAGCTGCTTTAATAAATGTTGGAAGTGATTTTCCAAACTTAACTTTTCCACGAACTAATGGCGCAGTAAACACCGTGATTGCTGATGGAAGTGGTGGCTGGTACCTTGGTGGTGCATTTTCCGCAATTGGAAATTCATCAATTAGTCGGTTAGCACATGTGCTTTCAAATAATACTGTAGATGTATCATTTGCACCAAATCCTAATGCAGCAGTTAATGCATTAATCCTTAGCGGAACGACATTATATGTAGGTGGAGATTTTGCTTCAATTGGTGGTGTTAACATTAATAGAATCGCTGCGTTGGATGTAACAACAGGTATTCCTACTTCATGGAATCCCAATGCGAATAATACTGTAAAAACATTAATGCTTTCTGGAAATTATTTATACGTAGGAGGATACTTTACAAATATCGGTTCGAAGGATATCAACTACTATGCAAAAGTTGAAATCACTACAGGGAATGCGGTTCAATCTATTTCTTTTAATAGTTATGTAAATACAATTGCAAAAAATAGTGGGGATATCTATGTTGGTGGATCTTTTTCCATCTCAGGATTTAATTCAGGAAAAGCTGCATTTTATACTGGAACAAATGATATTCCTAATTTTGATTTTCCTAGAACAAATTCTACTGTGAACGTAGTTATTGATGATGGAAATGGTGGATGGTATATTGGTGGAGCCTTTACTATTGTTGGTGGCGTAAATAGAAATAGAATTGCGCATATCCTTTCAAATTTATCAGTCGATCCGAATTTTGATCCGAATGCAAATGGAGCTGTTAACGCATTGTATAAAAACGGAAATTTGCTTTATGTAGGTGGCGCATTTTCATCTATAACAGGGAATACAATTAACCGACTTGCAGCAATTGATTTAACAACAAATATTATTACTTCGTGGAATCCAAACCCAGATAACCAAGTGAATGTAATTACCATGATTGGTTCTGATATTTATGTTGGTGGATACTTTTATAATATTGGCGGAGTAAGCCAAACTTATTTTGCTCGTCTTGATAACACAGTTGGAAATGCATTACCATCAATTGCAGTAAATAGTTATGTAAATACAATGATTGTCGACAACAATACAATCTACGCAGGTGGATCGTTTACAAATGGTGGTTTTAATACTGGCACTGGTGCATTATTAAGTACATCTAATGATGTTCCATTGTACAGTTTTCCAAAAACAAATAGTACGATAAATCAAATTATTAGTGATGGGTCAAGTGGATGGTATATTTGCGGAACTTTTACAATCGTAGGTGGTATTACAAGAAACCGTTTAGCACATATATTATCAAATAATACTGTTGATCCTAGTTGGGATCCAAATGCAAACTCTACAATTTCTAGTATCCTTAAAGATGGAAATACGATTTTTGTTGGCGGTTCATTTACTCAGATTGGTGGTAATACAATTAATAGTTTAGCAAGTATTGATGCTACAACAGGAATCGTTGATGCAACATGGCTACCTAATCCAAATGGTTCAGTAAGTTCAATTGATGCAGATGGAACAAATTTATTTGTAGGTGGACAATTCACGCAGATTGGCGGTCAAACTAGAAATTATCTTGCATCACTAAATAAATCTACAGCAGTAATTTCATCATGGACGCCAAACCCAAATAGTTATGTATACAAATTAATTGTTCAAGGAACTAGTGTTTATATTGGAGGATACTTTACACAGGTTAGTGGACAAGGTAGAAATTATATTGCAGAAGTAAATAAATCAACTGCAGCTGTTACTTCCTGGTCTCCAACTGCTGATAATGTTATTTACGATTTTTTAATAAATAATAACACCATGTATGTTGGTGGATCATTTACAAATATCGGTGGTCAACCAAGAAATCGTTTAGCAAAATTAAGTTTGACAACAGGTAATAGCACTACATGGAATCCTAACATGAATTCAAATGTTTATAGCATAAAATTAATCGGTGCGAATGTATATGTTGCAGGAGATTTTACTACAGTTGGAGCAATAACTAGAGAATATCTAGCAAAAGTTGATTCTACATCTGGCGTTGCATCTTCATGGTATCCTAAGCCAAATGCAAGTGTCTATTCCATCGCAACAGCTGGTTCAAATTTAGTGGTAGGAGGAACATTTAATTATCTAAAATTTCAATCAAGAAATTATATTTTCTCTACTGATGTTACAGTAGGAAATATAAGTAGTTGGAATCCTAGTTCTGATAATGCTGTTTATGGATTATCTCTTGATGCTATAAATAATTTAATTTATGCTGGAGGTTCATTTACAAATATTGGAGGTCAGGCGCGAAATAGAGTTGCTGCAATAAATACAAGTACAGGAATTGCAACGACTTGGAATCCCAATGCAAATTCCAATGTTTATAATCTTTATAAAAGAGATAGTTTAATGTATATGGCTGGAGATTTCACCACAGTGAATGGTCAAAATAGATCCTATAGCGCAGCGGTAAATGTTGCAGTTGGTGCACATGTAAACACATGGGATCCACATCTAAATTCTAGTGCATACGTTATCGCCGGAGTAGGAAATAATTTATTAATTGGTGGAACATTTGATTATGGCAAAGCTTCCTCCTATTATTATGCGCAATCGATTGATGAAACTACTGGATTAAGTAATAATTGGAATCCCAATCCCGATAATGTAATCTATGCATTCACATTTGATGCTAATAAAGTATATCTAGGAGGAGCATTCACAAATATTGGTGGACAGAATAGAAATAGATTGGCCGCATTCAATAAAGGAACGAATACTGTAACTATATGGAATCCTAATTTAAATTCCAACGTAAATACTTTGATGATGAACAATGGACTTTTATATTGCGGAGGAGATTTCACAACTGTTGGATCTACTTCACGAAATTATTTCGCTGCAATTGATACGATCACTGGAATAGCAACATCATTTAATCCTCAAGTAAATGCAAGTGGATATTGTATGAATAAAAATGCAGGTAATATTGTTCTTGGTGGTAACTTTGATTGGAGCAAATATGAAGCAAGAAATTACTTATTATGTTATGATGAAGTTACTCGTTTGATTACTCCATGGGATCCAAGTGCAAACAATGTTATCTATTCTATTACTTCAGATGCAAATAATATTTACGCTGGTGGAGCATTTACAAATATTGGCACTCAACCCAGAAATTATATTGCTCAATTATCTAAAACAACTGGCCTTGCAACTACATGGAATCCTACAGCAAATAGTAGTATTTATTCTATGTTACAGAACGGCTCAACACTTTATGTTGGAGGGGCATTCACAACAATGAATGGCATCACTAGAAATCACTTAGCCGCAATTGATATTTCCGGATTAGGGACTTTGCAATCATGGGATCCAAATGCAAATGGTGATGTGAATACGCTTGCATATTATAATAATAAAATATATGCTGGTGGAAATTTCTCAAACATCAATTCACTTCCCAGAGGATACTTCGCAGAAATAGATGCTTCTACCGCTGCAATTGGTGCAATAAATCCTGGATTTAATAGTACTGTATATAGTTTAGCACTTGATAATAGTACCTTATTTGCTGCTGGAAATTTCTCTCTACTTACAACCACTTCTACAACAAGAAATCACTTAGCGGCATTCGATTTAAGTACAGGGAATCTAAGCTCTTGGAATCCTAATTCAAATGGAACTGTTTATTCTTTGTTCAGTAAAAATGGGTTTGCCTTTACTGGAGGATCATTCACATCAATTGCAGGACAGACATTAAGTAATTGTGCGATTTTAACAAGCAATGGATTGAGTTCTTTCTTCTATCCAAATTTCAATTCAACAGTAAATGCCGTAAGTGTTTATGATTCTATTTTATATGTTGGAGGAAGTTTTACTACTTATAATGGTGAGGCTGCTGGCTATATTGTTTCAATAACATTCCCTAATTTTGACTTTGCAGTTGGCATTCCTTCTATAAATTATGAGAACCTTGGAATAACAGTATATCCTAATCCTTCAAAGGGCCTATTTCAAATTAAGGGAACTAGAATTGAAAGAGGAGATCTTATTGCAAAAATTTATAGTGTTTCTGGTGCACTTGTGTACAGTAATGAATTTAAAACTACTGGAACTGAAATTCTGGAAACAATAAATTTAGAAAATTATCTTACTTCAGGAATATATACTATGCAATTAATCAACAATGATAAAGTGCAAACGGAGAAGATTATTATTCAATAGTTGATTTTTAATAAAGTATATTTGAAAACCATTTAAACTATTTTGAGAAAGCCTGTTTCATACGAAATAGGCTTTCTCATTTATAAATCTATTTGGATAATTTTTACACTATTAAATTTAATTAATTTAGCATAAAATAAATCTATTTATGAAAAGCATAAAAATCACTTATTGGACATCAACAATTATTATCTTTTTTATGGAAGGGTTAATGCCAGCAATTACAATGCAATCAGCGATGGCAAAAGAAGGAATGAAACACCTAGGTTACCCAGACTATTTCGGCCCTATGCTAACTGCATTTAAAGTTATTGGAGCATTAGCATTAATTCTACCACAAGTCCCAAAAAGAGTTAAAGAATGGGCTTATGCTGGATTGGCATTTGATTTTATAGCTGCATTTATAAGTATTGCTGTTATCGATGGTATTTCGGCAGTTACTTTTTTCCCAATTATTGTGCTAGCCATCTTAATTACTTCGTATATTTCCTTTCATAAATTGCAAAAGCAAAATATTTAAGAATCATATAGCATCGAATAATTATTTCCAATAATTTTTTTAACAAATGTGTAATCCTTTAAAATTATTAATCAATCATGATAAATTGAATAGCGCTATTCTACGCAAGTATCTATCAAGTTGTTGGATAAATCGATCATTTTCATTTTTAATTAAAAAGGTATTAGTTTTTTGAACGAGTAATAAATATCTTCAATAATTGAATCTTTACAGGCTAAATACAGATTTTATTAAACTTGAATACGTAATATTTTTATATAATTGATTTCTTATAATAAAAGAAAATTGCACCTTTGCTACACATATAAAAAAATAACTATGAAAAAATTATTTACACTTTTAATTTTGGTTTCATCATTGTTTTGTTTGAACACCAATACTGCTCATGCACAGACTACGTATGTAAATTTGTTGTATGCTGGTGACAGTTCATTCGTCACACATTGTTCGCTTCCCGATACTATTGAAATGGACTTTTATGGTAATTTTGGCGGATATCTGATTACGGATTCCATGCACATGGATATCTCCTTTGGTGATGGAACCGATTCGTCATTTAATATCGCTTTAGCAAATGCACCAAATACATATTTCTTTGGTATTGCTAATCATATTTACACGTTGCCTGGAGATTATACCGTACAATATATTGTAACGGCTCCTGATGGCAAATCAGATACATTAGTTGACCCTTCTGTGCTTGTTGCTAGCTCTTGTTCAGAAATTAGCGGAAAATTATATTTGGATGCTAATACAAATTGTATTTACAATGTAGGCGAAACAACAATTCAAAATTATGTAACAGCATCATATAACGGACAAATTGTTGCGTATGCTTATAGTGATTCTATAGGTAATTATACACTCAGCGTACCTAATGGTTTTAGTTATATTGTTTCGCTTCCTTATTTTAATTCTTTAAATGTGTCTTGTCCAATTGCTGCACAATATCTAATTAATACTTTTCCTGCAACTGGTAAAGATTTTGGAATTTCGTGTAACTCACAAGCTGATCTAAGTATTGCTATGCACGGAAATGGCTTCAGACCAAATTCAGCAACTACTGTTTGGCTAACTGCATCTAATAAAATTATCTCTTGTGTTTCTCCAACATCAACAATCACTATTACTCTTGATCCAAAACTGAGTTATATATCTTCATCAGAAGTTCCACTTTCAGTAAGCAGTACTCAAGTAGTATTTAACGCCGGACAATTGAGTGGTTTAAGTCCTTATGAATTCTCTTCTTCACTTACATTGCTTACAGATATATCAGCAAATATTGGAGATACATTATGTATTACAATTACGATTGATCCTGTTATTGGGGATCTAAATCCTGCTGATAATACAATCGTATTGTGTTTGCCTGTTCGTAACAGTTGTGATCCTAATGAAAAATACGAAGTTCATGCTGGTGCTGGAACTGGAAATATTACAGTAGGTTCAGATTTAGATTATACAATCATGTTTCAAAATTTAGGTAATGATGATGCTTATAATATTAATGTAACGGATGAATTGGATCCAAGTTTAGATTTATCTACTCTTAAGATTACTGGATTTAGTTTCCCTCCTACAATATTTCTTGTAGGTAACATTATGAAGTTTCAATTTAATAATATACATCTTCCAACAGCTGCTATTAATGAACCTAAAAGTCATGGTTTTGTTTCATATAAGATTAAACCGAAGACTGGTTTATCACTTGGAACAACTATTAATAATACTGCAAATATTTATTTCGATTTTAATCCATCAATAATAACCAACACAGTTACTGATGTGCTTGCTCAAGCTGTTGGATTTAATAGCCTTGATAAAAATAAATTTATAAATATTTATCCAAATCCTGCAAATGATTATTTCACAATTGCAACAGGCACTAATTCGACTTCAATACTTACTATTTCTGATGTCACTGGACGTACTTTAATTCATGATCAAGAAATTGCAGACAAACAAAAAATAAATATTAAGGACTTAAATGCTGGAATATATTTCTTAACACTTGTTTCAAAAGGTGTTACCTATTCTGGTAAATTAACTATTAAATAAAAAATTTAACTCTCTTCCCAAACTGATATTTAAGTTTGGGAAGATGGTTTTTAAAGAATAGCAATTGCTTTTAAAATTAATTTTTATATAAAAAACATTCACTTTATTTACTAATTGATCTTTCATCCTTTTTAACTATGTAAAGCTTAAAATACTCCTTATCAGAATTAATTAATTTATAAGTTATTCCCGCCTTTTCAGAAAATGGTTTGTTGCTTATTAAAATAAAATTTGTGCTCTCAATACTATCCAAACTTAATATTTTACTTTTAATATCGTAAGCATCGGTCAATACATTTGTATTATCGAAATTTTCTTCATAAAATATCGGAAGACCTTTTAAACTATCATTCTTCAACGTATTGATAAAAGTTGGTGAATTGAAATGATAATTATGATATTGCAATGTCAAGTTTTGATCACGATTACCGCGGCTATTATCATAACCTAGTTTGTTAAGTAGATATAATTCACTAAAAGTAAAATGCACTAAAATACAGATGGGTATTACTTGATACAATTTATTAAAATTTAAAAGATTAAGCTTATTCAAGAGTAAATAGAGACTTTGTGTAAGTAGAATTGTAAATAATGGCACTAACACCGAATAAACACGATCAGGAGGAACATCGCCGTGTAAAAAACTAAAAAAACATGGTATTGTACATAGAAAAATTGGGAACCAAAACCTTGAAGTTGATTTTAATTGTTCCTTCAATAAATTTAAAATTAAATAATATATCCCAAATGCAAAAAGTATAAAATGAAAGGAAGATAGTGCGATCAAGGCTTTAAACATCCGCTCAAAATTCGTGAATGCAAAAGGTGATGAATTTGTAACATATTCATTATTGAAAACTTCTTTAAAGATTGGTGAATATGCAATCAGCCCTAAAAGAATTCCAAAAAAAATAAACAATCCAGATGTAAATGAGCTACTCTTAATAAATCCCACCAACTTATTTTTATCAAAATAATATTTAAGTTCAGGAAATAATCCTAATGCTATTAGAAAATATAAATTCGATGGACTAGTATAAAATGCAGCAAAAGAGCAAATCATTAATGCCAAATATGATCTCCATCCTATTTTATTATCATAATGAATTTGAAGTAATTGATAAAATAAAATAGTCAAAAAAAGCATTCCTATTCCATAACCACGATATTGAAAAATAAAGTTTCCAAAAACAACATTACTAACTAACAATAATATGGAAATATTTCGCCATCGGATATCTTTAAAAAAGTAGGCTGTAGATTTCCAAAAATAAAACATCGTTAAGATTGAAATTAATGCAAGTGGAATACGTGCTATAAATGGATTTTCAATAATTGTTCTAAGATCTCCGAAACCTATTAAATTCAAATATGATTTTATGAGTAAGCTAAATAGAATATGATTATTGGGAACATGGTAATCAAGTAAAGTAGTTTTTAAGGGCACTAAAACAAAATGATTAATCGTATAATATTCATCATTCCATATTTCATTATTCAAATGATGAATAAATGTATAGCAAGAGATTAGAAAAATTATTAGGTATAGAAATTTATTTTTCTGAATTTGTTTATTCATTGATTCATTTATTAAATTACGAAATTAACAGATAACTTAGTAATGCAAGTATGAAAGGCTTTTAAAAAGTCAAAATTTGATTTGAAAGCATCATGAATTCGATTCATCAAAGAAAATCTACGCTTTGGCAGCAATTGGGAGAAAACTCAATTTTATTAACTATTTTTCGAGACTCAAATCACAATCCACTATGGAACTTATTATTAAACAACTATCGAAAACATATTCTAACGGAGTAAAGGCACTATCAGATGTTAACTTATCAATTTCAAAAGGTATGTTTGGTCTGCTTGGTCCAAATGGTGCAGGGAAATCGACGTTGATGCGTACCATTTCCACGCTTCAAGATGCGGATTCTGGAAGTATAGTTTTAGGTGATTTAGATGTTATCAATAATAAACATGAAGTTCGGAAACTATTGGGATATCTGCCTCAAGAGTTTGGCGTTTATCCTAAAGTTTCTGCTTATGACATGTTAGATCATATCGCTGTTTTAAAAGGAATTCAAACTGGCAGAAAAGAAACTGTTGAGGCACTACTTCAAAGAGTCAACCTTTGGGATGTTCGTAAGAAAGCTCTTGGTGGATTCTCAGGCGGAATGAAGCAACGTTTTGGAATTGCACAAGCTTTATTAGGCGAACCTAAATTAATAATTGTTGATGAACCAACTGCTGGATTAGATCCTGGAGAAAGAAATAGATTTTATAATTTATTATCAGAGATCGGTGAGCACGTAATTGTAATTCTATCTACACATATTGTTGATGACGTGAAAGAACTTTGTTCTCAAATGGCAATTATTGATAGGGGTCGCGTTTTATATGCTGGTGCACCTGATGCTGCACTCACTTCAATTAGAGGAAAAATTTGGGAAAAGTCATTAAGTAAATTGGAGTTAAAAGAATACGATAATCAATACCCAATTATTTCTACTCGCATGGTTTCCGGACAACCAAAAATACATGTTTACAGTGAGTCCAATCCAGGAAATAATTTTCATTCTGCCGACACCGATTTGGAAGATGTATTTTTTACGCACATCAAAGGATTAATGAATTAAGTTAAATTTTATTTAAAGAAAAAAAGATGCTATTTAAGATATTTAAATTTGAAATTCGTTATTGGCTTCGACAACCGATGGTCTATATATTTTTATTTATTAATGCGCTATTAATTTTTGGTGCATCAAGTAGTGAAAACATAACAATTGGTTCTAGTATTGGCAACGTTCATAAAAATGCGCCTTATGTAGTAGAGAATTTTTATTCGGTGATGGCAATACTATCCTTACTGATGATTACTGCATTTTTAAATAGTGCTGCAGCTAGAGATTACGCTGAAAAAACAAATCAAATTCTATTTACTACTACTATAAAGAAACGAGATTTTTTACTTGGAAGATATTTTGGTGCTTGCTTCATTTCCATTATTCCATTTTTAGGAATTGCATTAGGAAGTATTCTTGGATCAATGATGCCATGGCTTGATGCAGAAAGAACTGGTGCTACTTATTGGAGTGCGCATTTAAATGGATTACTTGTATTTTCAATTCCAAATATTTTATTTGCTGGTTCCATTATATTTTCGATCGCTGCGTTAACAAGAAATACAGTTACTTCCTTTATTGGAACTATTTTAATTCTTGTTGGATATGGAATTTCACAAAGCTTAATTCGAAATTTAGATAATGAATTTATCGGTTCTTTATTAGATCCTTTTGGAGCGAGAGCATTTTCTATTGCAACAAAATATTGGACTGTTGATGATAAAAATACCACCTCATGGGGCTTACATGGAATAATGCTTTTAAACAGATTGATATGGCTTGCTGTTGGTGCCTGCGTAATGATTTTCACATACTATCGTTTTTCGTTCTCTGAAAAATCAAAGAAATCTTCAAAGAATTCTAAAACGAATGAAGATGATTTCGGTAAAATGATTGTACATGAAGAGATCCACTTTGTGAAACCAGTATTTTCTTCAGGATTCGCTTTCAAACAATTTATTAGTCAAGTGAAAATAGAGGTTAAAGGTATCTTGAAAAATACCGGATTTATCGTTATACTTTTTGCTGGACTTTTAAATCTTGTTGCAGCAATGACATTTATTACTGATGGAGGTTATGGCAACAAATCATTTCCTGTTACCTACAATGTAATTGATACTATAACTGGTAGTTTATCTATCTTTTTAATATCTATTATTTCATTTTACACTGGAGTAATGGTATGGAGAGAACGTGATGCTAAAGTAAATGATATTTATGATGCACTTCCATTCAGTGGTTGGATCCCGTTTTTATCCAAAACAATTGCTATGATTTTAACCATTGAAGTTGTATTAATTATTGCATGTACTACCGGAATAATTGCACAATATATCCATGGCTTTTACACTATTAAATTAAATGAATACTTAATAGAAATTTTATTATTCCAAGGAATCACCTTAACATGTTATATTATTCTAAGTATGTTTATTCATACTTTAGTAAATAATAAATATATTGGTTATTTTATTTTCATAATTGTTCTTATTGCTAATTCTTTTATATGGCCAGTTTTTCATGTGAGTAGTAATATGGTTTCGTATGGTTCTTCAACATCAATGACTTTTTCAGATATGAATAAATTTGGTCCGTTCTTAACAGCAGTTTTATGGTTCAAAACATATTGGATATTGTTTGCTTCTCTATTAGTTATTGGAGGAATGTCGTGGTGGGTTCGTGGAAGAGAAACAGGAATGAAAATTAGAATGTTATATGCTAAGGAGCAATTTAGAAATAACTACAAAGTAATTTTTTCTGTGTTACTGATTACTTGGATTATATGCGGAAGTTTTATCTTCTACAATACAAAAGTTCTTAATCATTATCGTTCGGATAAACAGTTAGAATCGTTGCAAGTGGATTATGAGAAGATGTATAAAAAATATGAAGGGATTAATCAACCAAGAATCATCGATGTAAAATATCAAATTGATTTATTTCCAGAAACAAGAAAATTAAATGTTAAAGCTGATTTCTGGATTAAAAATAAAGGTAATTCAGCAATTGATTCTATTCACTTTTCGTTGATCGATGACTTTAAAATCAAGATTTATTTAAATGCATCGAAATTAGTTTACGATGATAAATTGCGAGGATATCAAATTTACAAATTGAATACTGCAATTCAACCTGGTGATTCAATCCCAATGAAAATTGAATCCTCTTATGCTGCTGTAGGTTTTGAAAACGAAGTATCAAATACATCCATCGTTCAGAATGGAACTTTCTTTAATAACTCTTCGATACTTCCACAAATAGGATATCAACCAAATCAAGAACTTTCCGATCGTGATAAAAGGAAAGAAAATGGTTTAAAAGAGAAAGCTAGGATGCCAGCATTGGAACGGAATTGCAATGCCAATTGTATGAATACATACATCTCCAATAATTCCGATTGGGTAAATGTTGAAACTATTTTTAGTACATCTCTTGACCAAATTGCTGTGGCTCCAGGATCATTAATTAAAAATTGGGTTGCCGGAAATAGAAATTATTATCATTATAAATTAGATCACCCTTCTCTTGATTTTTATTCATTCATCTCCGCTAATTTTAAAGTTAAGCGAGAAAAATGGAACGGAATTGATATTGAAGTTTATTATATACCAGAACATGAATGGAACGTAAACAAGATGATTAGTTCTATGGAACATTCACTTGATTACTACATCAAAAATTTTGGACCGTATGAGCACCATCAAACTCGTGTCATCGAATTTCCTAGATATGCTTCCTTCGCACAATCATTTCCTGGAACAATGCCTTATTCTGAAGGTATTGGATTTATTCAAAACCTAACTGATTCGGAAAATATTGATATGGTGTATTACATCGTTGCTCATGAAATGGGACATCAATATTGGGCGCATCAAGTAACAGGTGCTGCAATGCAAGGAGCTACGTTACTATCCGAAACAATGGCTCAGTATTCGGCACTAATGGTGATGGAAAAAATGTATGGTAAAGATCAGATGCATAAATTTTTGAAATTTGAAATGGATAATTATTTGCGTTCAAGAGGTACAGAAAGAGTAAAAGAATCACCATTGTTAAAAGTAGAAAACCAAGGATATATTCACTATCGAAAAGGAAGTGTGGTAATGTATTATTTAAAAGAGATGATTGGTGAAGCTACAATAAATAGAGCATTAAAAAATGTGATTGATAGTTTCGCTTATCGTCAACCTCCCTACCCTACTGCCTACGAATTAGTAGATCGTTTAGATAAAGAAACTCCTGATAGTTTAAAATATTTAATCAAGGATTTATTTTATGATATTACACTCTTTAACAATCGTACTACAGATGCATCTTATAAAAAATTGCCAAATGGAAAGTATGAAGTGTCATTTGCTGTTTCTGCCGAAAAATTAAAAGCGGATTCTCTCGGACATGAATCAAAAGTTGCAATTAATGATTGGATTGAGATTGGTGTGTTATCTAAACCAGCTGATGGAAAAAAATACGGTAAGAAATTGTATTCGCAATTAGTGAAAATAAATTCCGAGAAGAAATCTTTTACTGTCGTTGTAAATGAACTTCCTTACGAAGCAGGAATTGATCCAGATTATTATTTGATCGATCGTATTCCAGACGATAATATGAAAAGAATGACAAATTAAAAATTACGTGTAAAAAATAAAAATTAAAAATTACGAATTACGTACTGATAGCTATCAGAATAGACCCATTTCACTGCCTGCAATCCATCCAGAGGTCCATGCATTTTGAAAATTAAAACCACCAGTCAAAGCATCTACATCCATCACTTCACCACCGAAATAAAGATTTGCATATTTCTTTGATGACATTCGTTTAAGATCAATTTCAGAGAGCGCAATGCCACCACAAGTAACGAACTCGTCTTTGTAAGTACTTTTCCCATTCACTTCATAGATGCCAGCTACAAGCTCTTGAGATAGCTTTCTGAGATGTGCATTTGTTAGATCTGCCCAATTTAAATTGTCTGCAATTTTTGATGTTTCTAGAAGTCGAATCCAAAAGCGTTTTGATACTTCCTCAAAAGGTGAGAATCCGTAAATTTGTTTTTTCGAATTAATATATTTCAAATTATTTAATTCTAAAAACATGCTTTCCTGATTGTATTGAGGAAGAAAATTTAGCAAGAGATTAAATTTATATTTCAAAACATTTAATTCTTTAGCGCCCCAAGAAGATAATTTTAAAATACCCGGACCACTTAATCCCCAATGCGTAATTAGCAACGCTCCTTCAGATTCTAATTTCGTATTCGTAACATTTACTTTCACATTCGGAAATGAAATTCCTAATAGATCTACTAAACGATCATCTTTAATATTAAATGTAAATAAGGAAGGAACAGCCACGTTTATTTGAAGATGTAACTTTTTCAATTGTTTCCAGATTAACTCACTGCTTCCAGTAGCAATCATTAAGTAATCAGTGATCTCTTCTTTATCATCTGAAAATAAAATCTTCCAACCATCTTTACCTTCGTTGATAGGTTCGAAAGCATCAACACCATACTTCGTATAAATTTCAACTCCTGCGTTTTTAGCAGCGTCAATTAAACAATCTACAATCGTTGCGGAAACATTGGTCACAGGAAACATTCTTCCATCATATTCTGTTCTTAATGCAACTCCTTTTGATTCAAACCAAGCAATCGTTTCTACAGGTCCGAATCTTGTAAATGGTCCGATCAAAGATTTTCCACCACGTGGATAAAATTTCACCAATTCACACGGATCCAAACACTGATGTGTAACATTGCATCTTCCACCACCAGAAACTTTTACTTTTCCCAAAACCTGTGGCGACTTTTCGTATAAGCGAACTTTTATATCTGTACGCAACTCCGCAAGTTGTATGGCAGCAAAAAAACCTGCTGCTCCT
>JBBRAW010000091.1:0-15319 GCA_038206385.1 Bacteroidia bacterium
AATATAGGTGAGATAAATAAACATATCGATAATCATTGCATTTGGATTGATCCTAAAGATGGAAATCATCTTTTATGTGGAACTGATGGTGGCGTATATGAAACTTGGGATTTTGCAAAAACATGGGACTTTAAAGATAATTTGCCAGTAACACAATTTTATAAAGTAGCTACTGATAATGCTTATCCATTTTATAATGTTCATGGTGGTACTCAAGATAATTGTAGTCTTGGTGGACCTAGTCGCACTACTTCAATGAATGGAATTGTGAATGCAGATTGGTTTGTTACTTCAACAGGCGACGGTTTTGTTACACAAGTGGATCAAAGTAATTCAGATATTATTTATGCAGAAAGTCAATACGGTGGTTTAAATCGATTCGATAAAAAAAGTGGTGAGTATTTACCAATAAAACCTGTTGAACGTGAAGGTGAAGAAACATATCGTTGGAATTGGGATGCCCCATTATTAATCAGTCAGCATAGTAATACAAGACTTTATTTTGGTGCTAATAAATTATTTAAAACCGATGATCGTGGTAACTCATGGACAGTTATTAGTCCTGATTTAACAAGACAAATTGATAGAAATAAATTAGAAATAATGGGAAGGGTTTGGTCGGTTGATGCAATTGCAAAAAATGGTAGTACGGATATTTACGGACAATTAACAAGTATTGCCGAATCAAAATTTGATGCGAACATGATTTGGGTTGGTACAGATGATGGATTAATTCAACTTACTACTGATGGTGGAAAAAACTGGACGAAATTTGATAATATTCTTGGAGCTCCCAATCAAAGTTATGTGCATCAAATAATTTCTTCCTTGCATGATAAGAATACTGCTTATGTTTGTTTTAATCATCATCGTTACGGTGATTTTAAACCCTATATTTTTAAAACTATTGATGCTGGTAAATCATGGAAAGCAATTCAATCTAATTTGCCTGAAAGAGGATCTGTATATTCAATTGCAGAAGATCATGTGGATCCCAATTTATTATTTGTTGGTACAGAATTCGGAATTTATTTTAGTAACGATGGTGGACTAAAATGGATTCAATTAAAATTTGGATTACCTACTGTTGCTGTTCGTGATATTAAAATTCAACAACGAGAAAATGATTTAGTACTTGCAACATTTGGTCGCGGATTATATATTTTGGATGACTACTCACTATTGAGAAATTTAAAGAAAGAAGATTTAAATAAACCTGCTATATTATTTCCAATTAAAGAAAGTTTAATGTTTGTTGAGAGTATGCCTTTAGGGTTAAGAGATAAAGGACATCAAGGCAGTGGTTATTTTGAATCACAAAATCCTGAAGTAGGAGCAGTGTTCACTTATTATTTGAAAGACTCCGTTAAGAAATTAAAAGACAAACGTAAAGACGCGGAAAAATTAAAAATTGATAAGAAAGAAAGTGTTTTCTATCCAAGTATTGATAGCCTTCGTTTGGAGGATAATCAACCAGATCCATATTTGTTATTTACAATTAAAGACTCTTCGGGAAAAATTATTCGTTATTTAAAATCACCAGCGAAAAGTGGATTACAACGTATTGTTTGGGATTTTAGATATCCAACTCCAGCACCGGTAAATAATCGCCCTATTCCCGAAGAAGATCAATTGTTTTCTGATGAAGAATTAGGGAATAGAACCGCGCCAGGAATTTATAATGTTTCGATTTCTAAATATGAAGATGGAATACTTTCAAAGTTAACTGAACCTATTTCTTTTACTTGTAAGCAACTTGAAAATAGTAATCTTCCTCGTGACATTTCCGAGAATGATAAATTTTATCAAAAAGTTGCTGAACTAAGAAAAGCTGTAAGTGCCGCCACTGACATTGCTAACACCATGGATCAACGATTAAAAAATATTAATCTAGCACTTCAAGATATTCAAGGACCTTCAGATAAAATGCTTTTAAAAGCAAATGATATTGCAAAGAAAATGTTGGCAGTAAATATTCAATTATCGGGTGATAAAACTAAATCTAAGAGAGAAATGGAAACTGGTCCATCCATTAATGATAGAGTTTCTTTAATTCAAAGTAGTATTGTGAATTCAACTGCAATAATTCCTGCAATTTATACAGATTCTTATTTGGTTGCAGCCAAACAATTTACTAGTGCACTAGCAGATTTAAAATTGATTGATTTAATGATAGATGAATTGGAAAAAGAGCTAGAAGTTAATCATGCTCCTTATACTCCCGGAAGATGGCCAGAATGGAAGTAGAGAAGTCTTTGCTTTTATATCGATTTAATGAGATAGATTCGACGTTAGAATAATATTTAATTTCGAATCCAACCTTTTGGTAAAATGAATTAACTTAACTTAGATAGAAGTTGAGTGCTCCAATAATTTCTTCTTAATTCCTTTCTTCATAAATTGCATTAAAATATTTTGAATGTCTTTATTGTGATTGTATCTTTTGATATAATCTTTAAAATCATTTATATTAGTTTGCTCATAAGTTGAATCAATATAGCCAAAGCCTTTGTATTGTCCTTTCTCAATAAAAACTATTGACTTTTCAATTAACGTTCTTCCATTATCAACAATAAAAAAACTTTCGTTATTAAAACTAATTTCATCAATTGCGGCAAATACGCGTTTGTTATAAATTTCTGAATCTTCCTTGTGCACACAAGCACCATTGCATTTATGAATTTGATAGTTAAAGCATGGTCCAAATACATTGTGTAAATCACATTTACTTAAACATAAATTATTTTTTTCGAGCACCTTGTAAATAATATTTTTTGCTGCAAATAAGTTGTCGGCAGTAGTAATTTGTTCAACACCTTCTTTTAATCGTTCTATTTTTAAATTGATATAGCCACCAATGTCTAAATATTTATAGATACCATAATAAGGAATTGAACGTGTTCTTTTTTGTGAAGTATTATAAATCGGACGTAATTTTTTTATTTCATCCGATTCCAACAGTAATGCTATTAGTTCACTTCCAGTATTTTCAAAACTGATGTCAGCAATTTCATGTTGTAATCGAACGGTTTTCTTGCTTTTTTGATTTGCAAAATGTTGGAGAATCCGTTTTTTAATGTCTTTACTTTTTCCTACATAAATTACATCTCCATTTTGATTATGAAAATAGTAGATGCCAGTAACGAATGGTGGAATTTTTTTAAAATTTTCTTCGCTAAGTAAAGGTGGAAATGCAGTTTTCTTTGATTCAGTGGAAATCCATTGAGGTGTTATTGGGTGTTGTGCATTTTCAAGTATCATTGAAAATAATAGTGCTGTTGCGGCCGCATCTCCAAGTGCCCGATGCCTATTTTTAAGATGTATCCCCAAGCTGTTACATAGGTTTCCTAAGCTGTAAGATGGTAGTCCAGTAAAAGTACTTCTACTTAAGCGTACTGTACATAATGTTTTTCGTTGATAGGAATATCCTAAATCTTTAAATGCAGCTTTAATAAATCCATAATCGAAACCAACATTGTGTGCAACAAAAACACAATCTTCTGTTAGTTCAATAATTTCTTTGGCGATCTCATGAAACTCTGGCGCATCCTTTACCATGTCGTCAGTAATACCCGTGTGTTGAGTAATAAAATAGGGTATAGTGCACTTTGGGTTAACAAGCGTTGAGAATTCTTTAATAATGCTTTTTCCATCATGAATGATAATAGCAATCTCCGTTATCCTTCCTGTTGTCGCATTCCCGCCAGTAGTTTCTATGTCAATTATTGCATACATCGCAATGCAAATTATAAATTTAAAAAATTCAAATAATAAAGATTTTTTTATCTAAACAATAGTGATCAATAAAATAATATCGAATTAATTTATTGGCTATTCCAATAATTTAGTTTTATGATCATTGAATTAAATGTTTGTTATATCTGTCAATAAATAATAGCGCAATTTGGTTTGGCTATTATCAACAAAAATACATATTATCTTTAAAGATATTATTTAAAGAGCAGATAGAAAAATAAGGATGAAAAGAATAGATTATTTAAGAACTACAATTTTTTCAGTCTTAGTTTGGTTACCAATTTGCGCACGAACAATGTAGATTCCTTGGTTTAAAGATGAAGTAGAATAATTGAATGCGAAATAACCATTTGATAAGCCACTATATATTTTTGAAATAACTTGTCCTTGGATATTTACTAAATCAATATTCACATTAATCGAATTATTTAATGTGCTCGAAAATTGAATTAATTGTTGAGCATTATTCATCTTCACATCTATAGAAGTATTTGCAGTATTTTGATGAACTGCGGTAACAGTTGATGGACTAAGAATCCAATTTGTGATTGCAGTATCAAAAGGAGCAGTTGTGGATTGAAAATGTCTTACCCAATGTCCTGTTTCATCAATACAAAATTTATTAAAATTCCATGATACAGGGGCATTAGCAACGCCATTCAAATCCTGACGTTGAAGCCATTTATACACATCAGCAGTATCTGTGGCAGTAATTGAAACCTTTTGCATCATGGGGAAAGTCACACCATAATGACTAGTGCAAAATGTAGCAATCGTACTGTCAGCATATGGATCTTGACCACCGAAATCATTACAAGGGAATCCTACAACAACAAAATTGTTAGCGCTATAGGTAGAGTCTAATGCCTGCAACAATCCAAATTGGTAGGTATAGCCGCAAAATGAAGCGGTATTTACTACTAGAACTTTCTTGCCATAAAACTGAGATAGCGGAATCGTATCCCCAACTATGGAGATAACGGTAAAATCATGAAATGTTTGTTGGCAATTTCCAACAAAGGAATAAACCACTAATAGGAGAGAAAGTAGAGTTTTACGAATCTTCATGAATTTGTTTGGTAGAGTAAATATACTATTAAAATATGCCAGATGAAGAGGCAAATAAAAATTTTATTCCAATAGAGCGTTTCTTTTTGAATTAGACTTTCAAAACTTAGGTTCTATTGAGATTGATTCGCCATTTTCATTCTAAAATGACATACGCAAAGATGATGAGTCTGGATTTAATGGTTGAAAAATAAATGTGCAGATTTGTATTTCCCATTTTTATAGTAATTTGATATTATCAAAATCATGGAATAAGCGATATATTCTTGGATTTTTTAATAAAATGACATCCTGTAAATTCTGGTTTTTTACGGTTCAAATTTTTCCATCCATTTTGTAGGATTATGAATAATATAATTTGAAATATTTTGATATGATTGTTCGTTTCGAATAATGTGTTCGTGATAATTTCGTTGCCAAACGGCACACCCTATATTCATTAAATTCAATTGTTTTGTTACCGATGATTTATATCCCCGAATAATTGCACCTATTGTATTTGATGGACCCTGTGGGGGCGAATTGCATTCGCCCTTGTGAACATTAACAATTTTGTGCGAATGCAATTCGTCATCACCATTATTGTTGCTATCATTTTCGGGCGAATGCAATTCGTCATCACCATTTTTGTTGCGATCGTTTTCGGTCGAATGCAATTCTTTATCACCATTATTGTTGCCATAGTTTTCGGGCGAATGCAATTCGCCCCTATCCAATATCCGTATAATACCATGTATGTGGTTGGGCATTATAATAAATTCGCCCAATTCAACATTGGGGCGTATTTTTGGGGTATTCAACCATTCATCATTTGCAATTTTTCCCGCATTGTTCAACACCATTTTCCCATTGGTGATTTCGCCAAACAAAAACGCCCTATTCTGACAACAAATGGTTATAAAATACAAACCCGCCTGCGAATAATCGTATCCCTTTAAACGGATAGACCTTCGGTGATGGATATTCGGATTATATATTGGTTTGCCGTTCATTGTTTGTTTTGGTTGTGATAAATGAAATTCGCCCATGAAATTTTATCGTTTCTTTTATTAAAAACATTTATTCCATGAAGGTAATTTCCCGTCTATTTCAAAATAACTATGAATTAAAATTATTACTATATCTGGGTAAATCGTAATTAACATCATATGGATAATAAACTAAATTAGTATTTTGTGTAATACCACTAATAACATTTTCAGTTTTGAGGCGTAGTAAAAAAAAGTTTATGGCTTCTGTACATGAAAAATTCAAATATTTTTTGATATATTGTTTAGTTAACTTTAAAATATTTGCTCTGTAGAGTGCATAAAAAAAGCCTCAATGAAGAGGCTTTTTAAGTGATCCCGCTGGGACTCGAACCCAGGACCCATACATTAAAAGTGTATTGCTCTACCAACTGAGCTACGGAATCTAGTACTTTTGGTTAGCGCTTGGTCTTGTAGGCCAAATGCGGGTGCAAATGTATGATTTCTATGAAATGAAAAACAAGAATGTAACATCATTTATTTGTCAATATCTCAAATTGTTGAAAATCAGTAATAATGATCTTTTATTAACAATAATAAATGGTTGATTTAACCTGCTTTTTGCCATTTCTCTCCATTCTAACAGTGTTTTGCTTGTGAAATTCTGCTTTTAATCTGTTACCGCGGCGCGTTCAAATGGTAACGTTCTATCAAATTGATAACGATAAGTAATTAAGGTTCGCCACTCAGTTGTTCCTAAATTGGAAATCATTTTAAGCATTTTTGGGTTGAAGTCACCAACCCATGTTATAACAGTATCCTTATAAACTCCGCGCGCAGGAATCGTCTTCTCGCCAAAAACAACCAACGCTGCTTCCAATCCTTTGCCTTGCCACTCTGTAACTACACCAAACGCCATTCCCGTCATGCGAGTAACCTTTTTGCGCCATTTGTAATACATGAATTTGATCTTACCTATTAAATTCAAATCACCATTAACATGACGAAATATTTGATTTAATTCGGGAAGGTTTAAATAAAATGCAACGGGCTCACCTTTATAAAATACAAAAATCACAATCTCAGGATCTATTGCTGGCTTCATCGATTGGAAAATCTTTCTTGCAGCTTCTTTTGAAATTGGCTTAAAATGAGCGTGACCACCCCAAGCACCATTGTAAACGGTTCTGAAATCTTCTGCTACTACATCTAAATTTTTACCTCTGATATCCATTATCTCAAAATCAGGATCATTTTTTAGCTGATTATACTTACGATGGAAGATTGGCTGTGCGGGAACATGAATATCTCTCCAAAAATTATATTGAAAGAAATAATTTTGAAACCCATAATTCTCAAATAGATTCTTGTAGTATTCCAAATTGTAATTCATTGGATAGATTGCAGGCTCATTGAAATTCGTGATCTGACAGCCCCAAAATTCGCTTCTGTCACCAAAATTGATAGGACCATCCATCGCTTCCATGCCTCGTTCTTTTAACCAATTTAAGCAAGCATCAAACATAAAGTTAGCAGCATTTTGATCATCGATACACTCGAAGAAACCCATGCCACCTGTCTTTAAAGCAGAAATAGTAGCAGTTTTTGGATTGATAAAAGCAGCAACCCTACCAATATGTTTTCCTTGATCATCACTCAAAATCCAACGTATGGCATCTGCTCCTTCAGCAAATAACTTATTCTTTTTAGGATCAAAAAGTTTTTCAATATCCTGCTTGATATATGGAATCCAATGAGGATCATTTTTGTAAATCATTTTCGGCAATTGATGGAATTCTTTTATCCTTTCTGCCGAATTTACCTCTATAAGTTTCATTTTATATAGCTTATTATTTTCATAATTCAAGATTTCTCTCGATGTCAATTTAGGTTTGGTTAAAACTTAATGACAATCGAAATCCAAATATTGCCCAAAAATAACCTAATCGCCTACATTTGCCATGAAATGCAAAAGAAGGTTGTAATAATTACTGGGGCATCCTCAGGTATTGGTAAAGCTTGCGCAGAAGTGTTCTCAGCAAAAGGTTATGCGGTTGTTTTAATTGGCCGTACACTCGATAAACTAAATATCGTTGAACAAGATTTATTAGCTAAAGGTGCTGATGTTTTGGTTGTTAAGGCGGATGTAAGCATTGAAGAAGATTGTAAATTACTAATCGAGAAAACGATTTCAAAGTATAACCGTATTGATGTTTTAATTAACAATGCTGGTCTTTCGATGCGTGCTTTATTTGCGGATGTAGATTTGAAAGTTATTCGACAATTGATGGATACCAATTTTTGGGGAGCTGTTTTTTGTACTAAATATGCAATACCTCATTTGCTTAAACAAAAAGGATCAGTGATTGCTGTTTCGTCAATTGCTGGTAAAAAAGGATTGCCTGGAAGAACAGGTTACTCAGCATCCAAATTTGCATTAGAAGGATTCATGGAATCATTACGAATTGAGAACCTGAAAAATAATTTACATGTATTGGTTGCTTGTCCGGGATTTACAGCTACTGATATTCGTAACACATCATTAACGGCAAACGGAACTAGTCAAGGCGAATCACCACGCGACGAAAGTAAGATGATGTCGGCATCTGATGTTGCATCGCATATCTTTGAAGCAGTCCTTCATCGTAAGCGAGATTTACTATTAACAGGAAATGGTAAAATTACTGTATGGCTCAATAAATTTTTTCCATCATGGATGGATAAAGTTGTGTATAAGCACATGGCGAAAGAACCAGGATCACCATTCAAATAAAAATAAATTATGAATAAAATGTTTCGTCCTACCTTCTTAGGATTATTAGTATTGTTAGTAGCTTCATGCGTGAAACCACAACAATCCATGCAAGCACAAATCACTGACATGGAAAAAGTACTATTTAGTGATGTATCTAAAATTCCGAATCCAGCAGCAGCTGATTCAATGATTAAAATGTATGTTAGCTATGCTGATCAATTTCAGGATGACACTTTAGCACCTGAATATTTATTTAGAGCTGGTGATATCGCAAATGGTATTGGTAAACCAAAAGATGCATTAGGTTATTTTGGCAGAGTACAGCGTTATCCAAATTATAAAAAAGTGTCAACAGCTTTATTTTTGCAAGGATTTGTTTCTGAAAATTCGTTGGCAGATATAGATGGTGCTCGTAGATATTATTTGAAATTCTTAGCGCAATATCCAAATCATAAATTAGCTACTGATGTAAAAAATTCGTTAGCGAATCTTGGTAAAACACCTGAAGAAATGATTCGTGATTTTGAGGCAAAGTCAAAAAATAATTCCGATTCTATTAAAATAAAATAGCGTATTATGTCGAGACAAAAAGCAACTCGTAAGGAAAAAATTTCTTCTCAAAGTAATATAAAGCCTGCTGAAAATAACTCGAAGATAAAAGTGAATCATCTTCAGAAATATTTAGCAGCAATTATTGTAGTTGTTAGTTTTATAGTGTATGCAAACACCATGAATCATGGTTATGCTTTAGATGACTATTCCTCTATCATTGAAAATAAAACTACTCAAAAGGGTTTTGATGCAATTGGAGAAATTTTTAGAACGAGTTATCGATATGGTTATATTTTTGTTGCTGATGAATTGTATCGTCCTGTTGCAAAAACTGTTTTGGCATTGGAGTGGGGGATATCACCGAACAAACCATCAACCGCACATTGGGTAAATATTTTATTGTTTATGCTCACAGGTTGGCTACTTTTTAAAACACTAGTTGATTGGCTTAAAGGAAATTTATTTGTCGCATTCGCTGCAACATTATTTTTCATCACCTTACCAATCCATACGGAAGCTGTTGCAAACATTAAAAGTGTGGATGAAATTTTAGGTTTTCTTTTTGGTTTGCTGATGTTAAGATCGATTCATAAGTACAATGTTACAGGAAATACAATGTCGCTTTTAAAAGCAGCACTATGGTTTCTTATTGCAATTTTCTCTAAGGAATCTTCAATAACTTTATTAGCAGTAATTCCTTTAGTTGGATATTTCTTTTCTGATAAACCATTAAAGAGTACATGGCTTCCAACTTTAGTTTGTTTAGGTGTAGCATTCATCTTTTTAGCTATTCGATCAAAAGTTTTAGGTCCAGTTGGTATTTCATTGCATCCTTCTATAACAGATAATATGTTGATGGCAGCTCCGAATCTATTAACACGAATGACTACTGCTATTTATTTGCTTGGATTGTATCTTAAAACAATCATTGCTCCAACAGTTTTAACTTTCGATAATTCATTTCCACAACTTCCAATCATCGGATTAATGAATTGGCAATTTATAGTTTCAGGAATAATTTTATTAGCAATGTTAGTTGTTGCAATTAGGGGATGGAAAAAGAAAGAAATATATTCATTCGCAATATTCTATTTCTTTATTACGATTTCAGTTTCATCCAATTTATTTGTGATTATCGGTACGCATTATGGTGAACGATTAATGTATACCCCAAGCTTTGGAATATGTTTGTTGTTAGCTGTGGTTTTGCATCGGTTGCTTTCAAAAAAACCTGAAGAACAAAAGCATGATTTTCTTGCTGATAATAAATTTTCATTAATTGTAGTGATAACAATTTCCTTAATTTATGGTGGGCTAACTATGGCTAGAAATCCTATTTGGGAAAACAATGCAACGCTTTATTCTTCTGGATTAATTTCTTCTCCCAATAGTACTCGTGTTCAATATTACATGGGAAATCATTTGATAAAAGAAGATCAGCTTAAAGGAAAATCGCCACAACAACAGGATAGTATTTTGAAGGCTGGAATTGGTTATTTGAAGACAGCCGTGAAACTTACTCCATCATTTACTGATGCATGGAATCAAATGGGAATTGCGTATGCTCGTTTAAAAAATCCGCAAGAAGCTATTAAGTGTTACAATGAAGGATTGAAGTACAATGTAAATGATCCAACTGTTCATAATAATTTAGGAACAGTTTACTTTACTGCTGGAAAATATAATGAAGCATTAGCTGAATTTCAAGAAGCCGTTCGTTTGAATCCACGTTATTCTGAAGCATGGACAAATATCGGAAGTTGTTACGGCTCTGGACAACAATTTGATAATGCAATTTCTAATTTTGAAAAAGCTATATCAGTAGATCCTAATAATGCTATGGCAAATTATTATCTTGGTATTACTTGGAGAAGCAAAGGCAATGAAACACTTGCACAGCAATATTTGAATCAAGCTTATGCATTGAATCCTGCATTAAGAAAATAAAAAAAATTATAATTCTTTCAATAATATTTGCTCCAACTCTTCAGGTGATAAGTTAGATTGAATTTTTCCATCTACTGCTACTGAAATTGTCCCTGTTTCTTCAGATACTATTACAGAGATAGCATCACTTTGTTCTGTAATACCTAAAGCAGCTCGATGACGCATTCCATAGTGGGCAGGTAGATCTGTATTCTCTGTAATTGGCAAAACGCATCTAGCCGCTTTTATTTTATTGTTCTCAATAATAACTGCACCATCATGCAAAGGACTATTTTTAAAAAAGATACTTTCAAGTAAACGCTTTGAAACATCAGCATCCATTAAGTCACCAGTACTTTCATAAAATTTTAGATCGGTAGATCGTGAAATAACAATGATAGCACCAACTTTATTTTTCGCCATTCCAGCGCAAGCTTTAATGATAGGCTCTAAATTAGGCGGTGCAACTCTTTGTACTTGCCAATTCCAAGGAAGTAATTTTCGTGTGAAGCTATCTTTGCCAGTAAAACTATTACTTCCTACTAGCAATAGAAACCTTCTTACTTCTTGTTGAAATACGATGATTAATGCAAGTACACCAACGCTCATAAATTGCCCGAGTAATGCCCCTAACAATTGCATATCGAGAATTTTAACGAAAAGCCACCATAAAACATAAATAGCAACAATACCGATAAAAATATTCATCGCCGTACCTCCTTTTAGAAGTTGGTATACTTTGTAAAGCAAAAATCCAACAATCAAGATATCTAAAATATCGAGAAGTCGAACACTAAGAAATCCGATGTGAAAGAGTTCCATGTGGCGAATTTACGAAATACAATAAAGTAATGGATCATTTAACTTATCTATTAAGAAACGATAAGGTAAAAGCGCATCTTCGCCAGCATAATCAACACCTATTCTAGGCGTAATTTTAATTTCACTCGGTTTAATTTTAATATTTCTGTCTTCAATCCAAATTTTATCAGCAAGCAATGATAATCCAGATTTGCTATAATGAATACCAAGAGAAGATGAAACAGTACCAGGCCCTGCGCTAAAATTCTTTCTTGTTGAGGAAAGCTTTCTCCTTTTTTCCATAATTGAAATACCATCCAAAGGTTGTATTGCTCGAACTAAAACAGCGTGAGGAATATTTTCATTATTCGTTACAACATTAAATAGTGAATGAATACCATAACACAAATAGACATAAGCAGTACCTCCTTTACGAAACATAATCTCAGTTCTAGATGTTCTTCGATTGTTATAGGCATGAGATGCTTTATCAATGAAACCGTTGTAAGCTTCGGTTTCTAAAATTATTCCTGAAGTAAGTTGATTTTCGAAATTTGTAACGAGAACTTTACCAATTAAATCACGTGCAATTTTAATTACATCTTTTCTAATGTAAAAACTTTCTTTCAATAGCATAATTTAATTCTCCTTAAAATAAATTCTGCCTAATGCATCATTTCCAATTTCTCCAGTATCAATGAGCCACCTTAAAACAGCAATCACTTTATCAGATTTATATCCCTTTATCTTTTCTGAAATACTTTGCGCTAATGCTGGCCCATCTTTTAAAAGAAGATGAATTTCATTACGAAGTTCTTCCATTTCCAAATCATTTAATTCAAGTTTATTTCGCTCTCTGCAATAATCACAAGTGCCACAACGGTGTAAATTATTTTCTCCAAAATAGGCAAGGAGCATCATACTTCTACAATGATATTTATCGCTAATAAATTGTTTAAAGGCATTCGCTCTAATTGTAAATCGTTGCTTACGATCCTCTAAATTTTCATTACTAATGCGAAGCAATTTAGCATCAACACGCGCTTCATTAAAAGTTAACTGCGGCATTTCTGTTGATGGAATATAACTTATAATTTCCAATTTGTTTAATGATACTAATTCAATCTTAAGCAATTTTAAATCAATTCCAACTCTTTTTGCTAATTCAGTTTCACTAAAACGAACATAGTTATCAAATAGTCCTGCATAACTTCTTAAAATAGTTTTTATTAGATGATCATAATTGGTATGCTTTACTTGAAACTCATACAATTCAATATTTTTTATTGGAATATGTATTCGTGATGGAAGATAAATCGAATCTGATAATGTAAGATGATTTTCTAACTCTAAAACTTTCAAACAATTATAGGTTCTAACAGGATCAAATCGATATTGATCACAAAAGGAAATTAAATCAAATTCAAGTGTTAACCCTAATCCTGAATTTACTGGAATCTGAAAATAATTTCCTAGTGCTTGATAAACTTTACGGATCTCATCTATTTCAGGAAAATTAACCGACATCCTTCTCTCTAAATCAAGAATGTCTGATTGATTGTATAACACAACTGCATACGATGATTTTTCATCACGACCACCTCTTCCAGCTTCTTGATAATAGCTTTCTAAATCATCTGGTAGATCAAGATGAATTACAGATCGTACATCTGGCTTATCAATACCCATCCCAAAAGCATTTGTAGAGACAATGATCCTCGAATCATTCTTCATCCATTTACTCTGCTTTTCAGTTCTCGTTTGTTGAGATAATCCTGCATGATAAAAATCGGCACGAATACCATTTTTAAGAAGTTGGTTTGCGATTTCTTGTGTTTTACGACGATTACGTACATATATAATTCCGCAGCCAGGAACCGAATTTAAAATGCGTAAAACACTTTCCATTTTTTTATCATCATGCCGAACAATGTATGATAAATTCGGTCGCGCAAAACTTTTTGTAAAAATTTTATGATTTTTAAAGTTCAGTTGCTTACAAATATCTTCTCTAACTTCTGGAGTTGCGGAAGCAGTTAAAGCTATGATTGGAATTGCAGGAAACCATTCTCTAATTTTTGCAATTTGTCGATACGGTGGACGAAAATCATAACCCCATTGTGAAATGCAATGTGCTTCATCAACAGCTATCAAATTTATTTTCATTTGCATCAAGCGCTCTTGAAAAAGTTCACTTTCTAATCGCTCTGGTGAAACATATAAAAATTTATAATCTCCATAAACGCAATTGTCAAGTGCAATATCCACTTCGCTTCGTTTCATTCCTGAAACTATTGCAACGGCTCTAATTCCTTTGTTGCGAAGGTTTTCTTCTTGATCTTTCATCAATGCAATGAGAGGTGAAATCACCAAACAAATCCCATCATTCACCATTGCTGGTACTTGAAAACAAATTGATTTACCACCACCAGTTGGTAATAATGCAAGCGTATCATTCTTCTCCATAACGGAATGAATAATATCTTCTTGCAAGGGACGAAATTGCTTGTAGCCCCAATATTGCGCAAGTACTTGATGGATTAAACTCATTATCGTAAAAGTAAATATTTAGTTTTAACTGTGATGCAAACAAAATGACATCAGCACAAATGAAAATTATATATCATCTAAATTAATAAAAGATCCTCGCATTCGGATCTTTTATTAATTCAATTTAATTTAACTAAAACGATACTGTGATGCGATCAGGATCAATTTCTGCAGGTCGCACAGTCATAACAGGAACCTTGGAATTATTAATCACTTTAGATGCATAATTCCCCATTATCAATCCAGTAAATGAGGAGTCTTGCTCTGTCATGATGATGACTAAATCGGCATCATTATCATCAATAACTTTTAAAGTCATTTTTGCACGATCATCACCTTGTATATATTGTGTTTCGCAAACAACAGCATGTTCATTTAAGAAATCCTCAACTTGTTCGACCTTAATTTTAAATTTACGTTGATAATCTTCATTGCCAGATTGCATGATACCCGTCACAATAACGTGCGAATTATAATGTTTTGCAATCTCCATCGCAAATGGAACTTTTTGACGCGACTCTGTTGAATCATCAATAGGCAAAACTATTTTCGAAAACCCTATTTTTTTCGCATGCGACTGAACAGAAATTACTGGACATGGAGATTCTTGTACTACTCGAGTTGTATTGCTTCCAATAATGTAGCTGCTTCCACTAGATCCATGTGTGCCCATCACTACTAAATCAATATGTGCTTGTTTAGCAGTATACGCAATTTTTTTGTGAATATTACCCACTTCAGTAATGATACTTACTTCAATTCCATTATCGATATGGAGTTGATGTGCTAGTTCTTTAAGTTTATCATTGGATGCTGATTCAACTTTTTTCTCGAATCCAGAAAATGCATGACTAATTGCACTTGGAAGCGTGAGGGTTTCAACAATATGTAGAAGTACTATTTCAGCCTTTAATAACTTCGCCATAAATACCGCGTGTTCGAG
>JBBRAW010000092.1:0-14929 GCA_038206385.1 Bacteroidia bacterium
CTTTTAACATCTTTAATTAAAATTCGAACTAATAATTATACAAGTTGTTTTAATGCAATCTCATACGCTGTAGCAGTAATTCCAGTTTTGTTTTTATTAATCGCATATACATTGTCTAATGCTTTGTGAATAATTTTTGCAACATCCATAAATATTCCTTTAGCAGAAATGTCTTTAGGGTTCGACATTAAATAAGCAAAGACTCTTGCCATCCCACAGTTTGAAATGAAGTCGGGAATTAAACTTAAGTGACTATCTGCATAACGACCAATCTGACCAAAAAATATTTCTTGATCTGCAAATGGTACATTCGCTCCACAAGCTATAACTTGTATTCCACCATCAGCTAAACTTTTCAATTGCTCCTCTTTTACTAATCGCGATGAAGCCGCAGGAATAAAAACATCTGCTTTTAATTTCCAGAAAGCTTCGTTTATGTCATCACGTTTTTGAAAACCATTAAACATAGCAGTTGATCGTGATTCAAAAAGAGAAATTATTTCTTCTTTACTAAATCCATTTTCATTAATTACACCTCCAGCACGATCAATAATACCAGTAATTTTCGCACCTTCTTGCGACAAATAATATCCAGCAGCAGCACCAACATTTCCCCATCCCTGAACAAGTATTTTTTTTCCTGTTATCGATTCACCTTGCAATTTATAATAATGCAAAATAGATTCCGCCACACCATATCCAGTAATCATATCTGCAACACGATAAGCTTTTCCTGCCGGAACATAATTTTTATCGGTTACAATTAAACTAACCCCATCTTGCAACTTCTGTATGCGTTCACTACGATCAGTATCCTTTGATTTGAAATGACCATTTACAACACCTTCTTGTGGATGTAATAATCCAAGCTCTCGTGTAATTGGAATTACTTCATGAATTTCATCTACAAATAAATCTCCTCCAGTACCATAATAATTTTTCAATAATGGTAATGCAGCTTTATACCACCGTTTTAATACTTCTAATTTACGTGGGTCCGATGGGTCAAAATTAATTCCTGATTTCGCACCGCCAATTGGAGGACCAGCAACAGTGAATTTTATCTCCATCGTTTTCGCTAATGACTCTACTTCATGACGATCTAACCCTTTTCTCATGCGTGTACCTCCTCCTGCTGCACCACCACGAAGAGAGTTAATTACGATCCATCCTGTTGCATCTGTAAGTGTATCATTCCATTCAAATACTAACTCCGGTTTTTTATCTTCAAAACGCTTTAATAATTCCATCATGATTTTATGTCTTTCCTATATTGCAAATGTATTATGAATCTATTTTTTTAATTCGTACTTTTTACGAAGCCGCAAAGTTCGTTCTTTCCTTGCATTCACCAATAGATAATTCGATTTTATTCAAGAGTTGGTAGCTTATAAATCGCATATTTTAGATTTCCAATATCTCTAATTGTTGATTTATACAACGAATCACTATTCCAATCTTTATTTCTGAATATAACTGACTCAAATTGGTTCATCCCAATTAAATAGTAAGATCCATTTTTTTTCGGACCAATACTAAATTCAATAAACTTTAAACTCATTAACGCTTCTTCAAAATGTTTGGTAATGATACCTGCAGTATTTGCATAAATTAAAATTATTTTTCTAAACCCACAATCAAATGCATATTGAAATGCATGTTCCATTTTCTCACCAAGATCATTGCCTACTTTAATAAATTTTGAATAACAATCATTTTCCCAAATATCATTTTGTTCTAACGATTGATTGTAATATAAATGTTTTATCACAGGAAATTTTTTTGTGATTTCATGAATCTGATTTAGGTTTGAATTAATTATTTTCCAATCACTATTTTCATCCGTCAAATTTATTTCAGGAAGAAAAATTAGTATACAACATTGATGATAATATGCTATCATAAAGATGCAAGAAGTGTTGTAACTAATTTCGTTAATTTATCATCCGCATTAGCAGCAACAGCAATGATTTCTGCAATATCAACTTTCGCTAAGTTTTCTGGATCACATACATCTGTTAACACCGAAATCGCTGCACATCGTAACCCTAAATGTCTCGCCGCAATTACTTCTGGAATAGTGCTCATTCCTACTGCATCAGCACCTATTATTTTCAAGAAACGATACTCTGCTCGTGTCTCTAGGTTTGGACCAGGAACAGATGCATAAATACCTTTTCGTAATGTGATATTTAGTTTTTCCGCAATCATTAAAAGCAGATTATTAATTTCTTGATCGTAAGGTGAACTCATATCCGGAAAACGTGTACCTAATGAATCTTCGTTCTTTCCGATCAATGGGTTGCCAGGTTGTAAATTGATATGATCATCAATCAACATTAAATCACCTTTGTTCCAATTTAAATTTAAAGTGCCAGCCGCATTTGACAAAAGCAAAGTATGAATTCCTAAATTTTTCATTACACGAATAGGGAATACAACTTGGTTAAATGTATATCCTTCGTAAAAATGAAAACGACCTTGCATCGCTAAAACTTTTTTACCTCCTAATGTGCCATAACGTAATTTGCCTTCATGAAACTCAACTGTGCTTAACGGAAAATGAGGAATCTCAGCGTAGGATATTTCTAGTTCGGTATTAATTTCGGCTGCCAATTGGTTTAAACCGCTACCTAAAACAATTCCAATTGCTGGATCTAAAATGCCTTGATTTCTTAGCCAATTGGCACTTTCAGTTAGTTGTTGAAGCATCCTACAAAAATAGCTGAATTGTAGATCTAATCGATTTTTAAGTGATACTTCAAATCGCCTACCTTTGCAATTGAATTATTGACGTTATTATATGTTACAATTAGCAGTTCTAAGAGAACAAAAAGAAGAGGTGATTGCTCGTCTAGCAATAAAAAATTTAGAAGCGCGTGAAACAGTAGACCAAATTTTATTGGCCGATGCTGATAAGCGTAAAACTCAAACAGAACTTGATAATGTGTTAGCTGAGCAAAATGCGTTAGCAAAGCAGATTGGTGAATTATTCCGAAAAGGTGAAAAGGCTGCTGCTGATGAGCTAAAGAATCAAAGTGTTGCGTTCAAGGAGACGACAAAAAATTTGGAAGAGCGCATGGAGAAATTGGAAAAGGATATTTATACGCTGCTTGTTCGTTTGCCCAATATACCTTCTACTATAGTGCCTCCTGGCAAGACTCCCGAAGAAAATATTACTGTTTATCATCACAATGAATTTTTACCAGAGTTAGGTCCCGATGCGTTGCCTCATTGGGAACTTGCAACAAAATATGATATTATTGATTTTGAACTAGGCAATAAAATTGCTGGTGCTGGTTTCCCAGTTTATAAAGGTAAAGGAGCAAAGCTTCAACGCGCACTTATCAATTTTTTTCTCGATCAAGCTGAAAAAGCGGGTTATCATGAAATTCAGCCACCCATTTTAATCAATGAGGAATCTGGATTTGGTACTGGTCAACTACCTGATAAAGAAGGCCAAATGTATCATGTGGGAATTGATAATTTGTATTTGATTCCAACAGCCGAAGTACCGATTACGAATATCTTTAGAGATGTGATTGTTAAGGCTGAAGATATGCCGATAAAATATACCGCTTATACACCATGTTTTCGTCGTGAAGCTGGTTCGTATGGAGCGCATGTTCGTGGCTTAAATCGTTTGCATCAATTTGATAAAGTAGAGATTGTTCAAGTGGCGAATCCCGATAAAAGTTATGCTATTTTAGAAGATATGCGTGAGTATGTTGCTGGACTTTTAAAGATGCTGGAATTGCCATTTCGCGTTCTTCGATTATGCGGTGGAGATATGAGTTTCGCCTCAGCATTAACATACGATCTCGAAGTTTTTTCAGCAGCGCAACAACGATGGCTCGAGGTAAGTTCAGTTTCTAATTTCGAATCTTTTCAATCTAATCGTCTGAAATTACGCTTCCGCGAAGGAAATGCGAAGCCTCAATTAGCCCATACACTAAATGGCAGTGCGTTAGCGTTACCTCGTATTGTGGCTGCTCTCCTCGAAAATAATCAATCTGTCGATGGTATTCGTATCCCTCCAGTACTTGTGCCGTATACAGGTTTTGATAGAATTAACTAATGAATAAATTATTAAAAGTTGCGCTCCTATTTTCATTCCTGATTGCTTTGTCGGTGAGTGATGTTCATGCGCAAGTAGGACAAAGCAATGTGGAATTGGCAAACCAATATTTTTCCACCAGTGATTATGATAAGGCTGTAATATATTTTGAGAAAGCATACGATCAAGACCCTCTTGGCACTTATCCAAATTATCTAAAATGTTTAATCAGTATTAAAGATTACGATAAGGCAGAGAAAGTGATTAAGAAGCAGAGTAAAAAATTTCCTACCGATCAATCACTTAAAGTAGATCTTGGAAATTTATACGAAACTAAAGGTGAATTAGAGAAAGCAAAAAAAGTTTATTTAGATGCAATTAAAAATCTTCCCTCTGATATTAATCAAGTGAATGTTTTAGGAAGTACATTTCTGCAACGTCAACTTTTTGATTATGCCGCACAAACGTATTTGCAAGGACGACGAACTTTAAAAGGTGCTTATCCCTTTTCTTTCGAATTAGCAGAAGTATACGCTCAACAAAGTAAACCAACTGAAATGGTGAACGAGTACATTAGTGTGCTTGAGTTTAGCCCAACGTATTTACCGAATATTCAAACAATTCTTCAAAATAAAATCGCTAATGATTTAAGTGGAAACCTTTCCGATATTATTCGCCAAGCAGTGTTACGTAAGATTCAAAAAAACCCTCAAGAAAATAGTTATAGCGAATTTTTATATTGGTTGTTCTTGCAAGAAAAGGATTATGAATCTGCATTTATTCAAGCTAAATCACTTGATAATCGATTAAGTGAAAGTGGTGAACGCCCAATTTCTTTAGGCCGACTGTGTGTGAATAATCAAGAGTATGAAACTGCTGAAAAGTGTTTTCAATATGTTGTTGATAAAGGAAAAGAAAATAAAAATTATGTGAATGCAAAGATGGAACTGATCAATTCCGTTAACCTTCGTATCACCAATTCAGGAACATATACAAATGCTGATTTATTAAAATTAGAAGGAGATTACAACACAACGTTAAATGAATTGGGAAAAAATGTTACTACAGCTCCAATCATTCGCGGATATGCTCATCTTGAAGCATTTTATTTGCATAAAACAGATGAGGCGATTGCGTTACTTTTAGAAACACTTGACTTTCCAAATATGGGTAGTCAATTTATTGCAGACTGTAAATTGGAGCTTGCAGATATTTATGTTTTCTCTGGTCAAGTTTGGGATGCAGCACTGCTTTATGGACAAGTAGATAAAGATTTTAAAAATGATGCTACTGGCCGCGAAGCTAAATTTAGAAACGCACGATTATCGTATTACCTAGGTGAATTTGAATGGGCAAAAGGTCAGCTAAGTGTTTTGAAAGCGGCAACATCGCAACTTATTTCGAATGATGCTCTAGCGCTCGGCCTTTTGATTTCAGATAACACAAATGAAGACACAACTACTGATGCATTGTTGCTTTATGCACACGCTGATTTATTGAGTTTTCAAAATAAAGATAGCTTAGCATTTTTAGCGTTAGATAGTTTGTTAAAACTTTATCCTAATAATTCGTTAACGGATGAAGTATGGTATAAGAAAGCGCAAATATTGAAAAAGGAAGGAAAGTTTCTCGCAGCCGTACCATTCTTACAAGATATCATTGATAAATATCCAGAGGATATTTTAGCAGATGATGCACTGTTTCAATTGGCAGTAATCAATGAAGATAATCTCAACGATAAAGACAAAGCAAAAGTATTGTACGAACAGTTGATCACTAAATATCCTGGAAGCTTATATGTTGTAGATGCAAGAAAACGATTTAGAATTTTGCGTGGTGATAAAGTAAATTAAATAGAACATGATTATTTATAATGTAACAGTAAACATCGATAATGATGTAGCAGATGAATGGTTGAATTGGATGATCGATGTTCATATTCCTGATGTTTTAAATACAGGTTTGTTTTTAGAAAATCACATTTATCGCTTAATTGCAGATGAGAATTCCGGTGGAACAAGTTATGCAATACAATATCTATGTGAGAGCATGAATGAGTATGAAAAATATAAATTGAATTTTGCTTCTGAAAAACAAGCTATACATACTTCTCGTTACAAAGATAAATTCGTAGCTTTTCGCACTTTATTAGAGGTGGTTAAATGAAAGTATATACCGAAGTAAAGGCCAAGAAGTTTTTAGGACAACATTTTTTAAAAGATGAAACCGTTGCTTCGGATACTGTTGATGCGCTACATCTAAAGGAAAGTTGCAAAGATGTTTTGGAGATAGGTCCAGGAATGGGTGTGCTAACAAAATATTTATTGAAAAGATCGGATGTAAATTTAAAAGTAATTGAATTAGATAGAGATTCTGTCACGTATCTGAAAAATAATTTCGTTGATTTAAAAGATAGAATTATTGAAGGTGATTTTTTGAAAATGAATTTTGACGATCATTTCAAAAATCAATTTGCAATTATTGGAAATTTCCCTTACAATATTTCTACACAAATACTATTTCGGATTCTTGAAAATAAAGATAAGATTCCGTTGATGGTTGGCATGTTTCAAAAGGAAGTCGCAGAACGAATTGCTTCAAAACCAGGAAATCGTGATTACGGAATTTTAAGTGTACTCTTACAACCTTGGTTTGAAATGGAATATTTGTTTACAGTTCATGAACAGCAATTTATTCCTCCACCACGCGTAAAATCTGCTATAATTCGTGTAACAAGAAATGATCGTAAAGAATTAGGTATTGATGAAGTGTACTTTAAGCAATTAGTAAAACTTGCATTTAATCAACGGAGAAAAACGCTGAGAAATGCATTGAGATCCGTCCTGCCAATTGATTTCTCCGCAATACCATTCCTAGACTTACGAGCAGAAGCACTAAGCTGGGAGCAGTTTGTGTTGTTAGGAAATAAACTTAAAGGCAAATAAAATTTTCTTATAGATTTTCAGTTCTTATTAGTATGTTTTTGTTTCTATAAATGATTGTTAAAACGTGGCACTATGAAAATTGAATTCAAAGCTTTGGGATGGATTTACCTTCCAATAAGTATTTCTGCTATCATCATAACATTAATTCTAGTAGCAGCTTTTGTTCACGATTTACTCTTCATTAATTCAAGAGCGCATTCTGTTAGCGATTTGTATTACAACTTCGCTCCTTATGGATTTATTTACGTTGCAACGTGGTTGTGGATAGGAGCGAAGTCAGCTGTGAAATAACATTGCCATTTTCTTAAAAAAATCGAGATCCTCTAAATAGTATATGATGAGAGAATCTCGATTATTTAATAGCAAATATTCATTGCATATTATTTTTTCTAACTAAAAGCGAAATGTAATTTGCCCTAAAAAATTAATTTTCGCTTGAGGATAATAGAAGTTCTCATCAGTACGATCTGTACCAACATTGTATCCATACGTGTAGCCGTTACTTGCGTACATTTCACTGAAAATATTATTTGCTGATAAGTTAAATTCTAGTTCTTTTCCAATTATATTTTTGATTGAATAATTCAGTTTAACGTCGCAAACATTGTATGCATCTAGTGATCTATTTTCATTTGTTGTATTGTCGAGATATTGTTTTCCAACATGCTTAATAATAAATTGAAATTGTAGATTTTTTATAGGAATATAACTTAATCTTCCCATGTAAATTGTAGAAGGTGAAAATGCAATATCTGATTTGTGATAACTTATTTTATCCTGTCCAATATAATTAAAGTTGACATCATAACTGTCTAAATATTCATCAAATTGTTTGATTTTATTTTCACTTATCGTTAAGTTCCCATCAACATTAATTTTTTTATTGAGTGCATAACTTGCCTCTATTTCAATTCCCTTTCTGTAGCTTTTGGTTGTATTCGTTCTAGTGTAATTTCCAACATCATTCACTGCTCCAGTAAGCACTAATTGGTTTTTGTAATTCATGTAATAAAGATTTACCGCGCAATGAAAATAAGATTTTTGAAAACGATATCCTGCTTCAAAATCTGTTAATGATTCAGCTTTCGGACGACTATTAATTGTTGATTCAACATAGTCATCACGATTAGGTTCTTTATTCGCAACAGCAACCGAACCATATACTTGCTGAATTGAATTTATAGTATATGTTAATCCAAGTTTTGGATTGAAAAAATTAAGATTTGCATTCTGTAATTTAGCGTTTCCATCATTATCTAAACCTTCAAATTTATAGTTGACATTTCTGTATTGTAAATCAATAAATGTAATTAATGATGAAGTTAATTTTATTTCTGATTTGCTGTAAATATTGAAATCATTTTTAAAAGCTTTGTCGTCATAATAGCGATGACGAATTTCTGAGTTGCCTGCATTTCTGGCCCAGATAACTTCTCCAAAATGCAATCCCTCATAACGATTCCATCCACCAGCTAATGTAGTTGTGATAATGCTACTGATGTTTCCAACAAGGCTATAAGTAACTCCATAAAAATCATTGTCGAGCCATTTTCTTCTAATTAAATCACTTGATAAAATTGTTGAATCTGAATTAATAATACCATAATCAACAAGTGTTTGATTTTTTTTATATTCTTCATAAAATCCTTTTCCATGTGTGTAATGTAACGCTGCATTAGCCACCCATTTTTCATTTATTTTTTGAGAGATTAAAAATTGATAATGGTCTTGTTGGTAATCATCAACTTGGTTATCATAAGTGAAATAATTATACCTAATTCCAGAGTTAAGTAAATTCGCTGCTTCTGACGAATCTAATCCATTTCTATCAATATAATCTTGCATTCCTTTCTCATTATTTTTGTAACGACTTTCAGGAATTCCATTCCAACTTTGGTAAGTTATTTCTTTTCCAGAAAAAATATTTAGTCTTAGTACAGTATTTTTTGCAGTAAATCCTGATGATAATGAATAGCTTTTCAAATTTGCTTTGCCACGATCAACAAAACCATCAGATTTAATTCGAGATAATCTTCCTTCAAAAATCCAATGTTTATCGATTAGTCCTGATCCGAAATTTATATTGTTTTTAATGCTGTTAAAACTTCCAAAGGAATTACTAGTACTAGCAAAAGCCTCACTCGACAGATGATCGCTTTGAAGATTTATACTTCCCCCAAAGGATCCTGCCCCATTTGCGCTTGTGCCAACCCCACGCTGAACCTGAATGTTTTCGGTTGAAGAAATAATATCTGGTAAATCAACCCAATAAGTTTGTTGCGATTCTGCATCATTGATAGGGATTCCATTTACACTCACATTAATTCTTGAAGGATCGGAACCTCTTATACGGATGCCCGTATACCCTATTCCTGTGCCAGCATCAGATGAAACTACAACAGAAGGCAAAAGTTGAAGTAGATATGGAACATCTTGTCCCAAATTGCTTTGTTGCAAAGTAGATTTGTCAAGTTCAGAGTACGCCATTCCTGAATTTTCATTCACCCGAGTTGAGTAAATATTCACCTCTTGCGTATGAAAAACTGAAGGCTGCATGTTAATGTTGATGCTCGAATCTGTTGTAAGTGAAAGTAATATCTGAAACGGTTGATACCCTAAATATTTACAGCTAAGTTTGTATTTGCCAGGTTGCAAACGGGTAAAATTGAATTTGCCATTGATGTCTGATGAAACTTGATAATGTGTTCCTTCCAAAGTGAGAGAAGCTTCGGAAAGAATAATTTTATCATTCGACATAACGAAACCACTGAGGTGGAGTTGTGCAAAAAGGCTAGTGACAAGAAGGCACAGGATGGTTGAAACAAGAATTTTTTTCATGTATAGGATGATGTTTAGTACATTGACACGGGGTGTCTCCAGCATGAAAAAGCCTTCATCCACACTCCCTACGCTGGTATAATCCAGATCAGGTTCGTTGGGTGTAATCTCAGCCTTTATCGAAAGGCACCCCAGTGTTGACCGCAATATTAAGATAATTTACCCAGAGTATTAAACATTTCATAAATATAATTTGGAATTGATTAATAAATTGTTATTTTTGACATTCCAACTATTAAATACCAAAGCTATGTTCAACTCCTACTCGCAGTTTACCAAGAGATTTTTTAAGTCACTCTCGTTTACTTTGCTATTCACGATTTTATCGTTTTTCCAGTCCTTTGGGCAAACGTTGACGGTAATTCCCTCTACTGCACCTGGAATTACAGCGAGTGATGATTACATGCCGATGGGTTCATTCTGGGGTTTTCAACGATCGCAAATGCAATATACAGATGCAGAGCTTTCAACTTCTGGTTTGAATGCGGTTCCAACTGGTGGTCATTGGATCACTCAAGTTGGTTTTTATGTATCAAATGCAACTGGAAAAGCTGCTTCAACTCCAGTTGTAATTCACATGAAACAAAAAACTGGAGCTGCTGGATTGACTACGGCTCTTTATAACACAGCTGTTACTGGCTATTCGCAAGTTTTTAGCGGGGCTATCAACAGTAGTGCATGGGTAACTGGAACATGGGTTATGGTTACTTTAACAAATCCGTTCTATTATACCTTTACAGGAACAAATAATCTCGAAGTAATTGTTGAAACAAATTATGGAGGTTCTGGATCACCAACCGAAGCTGGATCACCAACAACATGGGCAAGAACTGCATTAGGTGCTGGCGCAACAAATCAACGTTTTCAACGATGGACTGCCGATGGTCAACCTTCCTCAGGTTTTGGAATTTTAAGTACCGATCGTCCTGATATTCGTTTAGCTTATTTCAAAGAAACAGCGTGTACTGCACCAGGAATTATAACTACCAGTTCTTCTTTATCTAGCGTTTGTTCTTCACCTGCACAACAATTTACACTTTCTTTAAGTGGTATTATTGCTCCTCCTGGATCGGTACCAGGTGGTTATACTTATCAATGGCAATCAGGTCCAACCGCAGGTGGTCCATGGTCAAACGTAGTTGGAGCTACTTCAAATACGCTTGTAACTACTGAAGCTGCAACTACTTATTACCATTGTTTAGTAACCTGTGGTACCACATCAACATCCTCAGCAGTATTAGTAAGCGCTGTTTCCTGTTATTGTATCCCTCATACCAACTTTAATAATGATACCGATATTGGTCAAGTTGTTTTTGGTGGGCTTACGAACCCTGCTGCTCCTGGATCAACTACAAATAATCCGTTAGCCTCAAATTCATATACTGATTATACTGCTGTTCCTACTCCTTGTTATACGCAAGGAATTTCATATCCATTTACGGTTACTCAAATTACTAGTGGTGGAACTTTTTGGAGTGCTGTAGCTCACGTTTTTATTGATTGGAATCAAGATGGATTATTAAGTCCCGGGGAAGACACTTATCTCCCAGGCCCTACAGGACCTACAGGTTCCTCACCTTCAACTACTTCTCTATCTACTTTTATTACTATTCCGTTTACTGCGGTACCTGGAAATACAAGAATGAGAGTAGTATTGAGAGAAACATGTTGCGGATCAGCCGGTGGTCCTTCAAATCTATCTTGTGATAACTTTAATTGGGGTGAAATTGAAGATTATACAGTCTGTATTTCTGCAGGGGCACCTTGTAATGTAACTGTTGTTGGAACTGCTACCTCTACAGCGCCAAGTGTTTGTACCGCTCAACCTTTTACTTTAAATGTATCAGGAAATGCAGGTTATGGTTCAGGAATGACTTTTCAGTGGGAAGTAAGTACTTCAGGAGCTGGAGGTCCATACTCATCTATTGCTGGGGCAAACACTTACCCTTATGTGATAGCAAGTCAAACGGCAGCTAGTTGTTATCGATTAAGAATTACATGTCCTGCAAATTTAGCTGGAGCGCCTCAATATACTTCGGTAATTTGTGTGGGTCAAAATGCATCGGCACTCTGTCTTTGCGTACCGCTTCATCCCGCTTGCCCAAGTAGTCCTTATTTAGCAAACGTAACTGTAAATACACTTAATAATACTTCCGCTTGTACTAATGGAAATGGCGCTGCCTACACTATTTACCCTCCAGCAGTTGGAACGACAACAAATTTAACGCAAGGAGCATCTTATACGTTATCTACTACTACTCAATCTGGAAATGCAATTGTATCTGTGTGGATTGACTTTAATGCCGATGGCTTTTTAGCACCTTCAGAGTGGTGGCAAGTAGGAACCAATATTGGTCCAGGAGTTGCAACCTCCATTCCAATCACGATTCCTATTTTAGCAACACCAGGACAAGTTGTTATGCGCGTGCGCTCTCGAGCTGCTGGAAATCAAAACGGCGCTGTAGATCCTTGTACCCAGTTTTTCTCTGGTGAAACAGAGGATTACATTGTCACGATATTAGGAGCTCCACCAATACCATGTACAGCTGTTAACTCTTCAGGAAGAACTATTACTTCACTTCAATCTTACGCAAATGTTTGTTCAGGAACTCAAATTACCTTTTCACTAAGTCCATCTTTATCATCACCGACGGTATACAGCGGATTAACCTATTTATGGGAAACATTTAATGTTTCAACAGCTGGTCCTTGGGTGGCTGCTGCAGGAGTAAACACTAACGGTACTTATACTGGTTTATTTACAGTAAATACTAATTTGCGTTGTACAATCACCTGTAGCGCTGGTGGTAATTATACTACTGCTGCAATAAATATTACAACCACCCCAGCTACATGGTTAGGTTTTACCAATGATTGGGCAGATGGAGCAAACTGGTGTGGTAGAATTCCTACAATCGTAGATAGGGCCCAAATAAATAAAACCGCAGCTATTGCTTTGAGAGGTGCAGCAGCATACTTCGGACCAGTGGCAGCTATCAGAGATACGGTTACTGCTTTTTCACTTGACATCTCAAATTTAGATTCTATGACAGTTATAACAGATACACTTGTATCTTGTACTGTTGCGAATGATGTTACTAATAATGGATCATTGTCTATTGTATCTTCTGCAAATGGTGCAGATACAGCTACCGTTGGTGCCGGTGCTGTTGTTTCATCCATTTTCGGACAGATCTTCAGAGGGAATCAAAATGATCAAATTGTTCAAGTAATTTATAATATATCGGAATTAACAGGAATTGGTTTGCAGACAGGTAATATTATTGACACTGTGTTGTTCCAATTTAGAAATAGAGCAAGTGCTGGGGCGGGTTTCCAAAACTTCACTGTTTCTTATGCGCTAGTTCCGATTGCAACGCTATCCTCGTTTTCGTCTTCTAATCCGTATGTGGGGGCATTTACGCCAATTTATACTACTGCAACTTTAAATACCAATGCTCCAAATTTCGGGCAATGGACACCTTATACTTCTCCTGTTACGCATTCGTTTACTGGAACAATTACCAATTTATCTAATATTATAACATTTGTTGCACCACCGCCTAATGCTGGAGCGAACCAAGTATTTCTTGGGGACACTATTTTTGCTACTGGTTTAGTTCCTTACGGAATTGTTAGTGCGGTAGGTTCAAACTCAATAACTGTTAGTACTCCAGCAACATCATCTTTCTCTGGAGCCTTTACATCCAAAAACTCAGGTGGGTGGTTACGATTATCCTCTACCTTGAATCCATTTGTATGGAATGGAGTGGATAATATTGTACTGCAGGTATGTTTTAATAATGGTGTAACAAACGCTTCTGCAATCGATGAAATGTTATTTTCTTCTACATCGCCTGTAAAAACCGCATTATACTTAAGTAATGGTTCATCTGGAAATGCGAATGATGGATGTACACTTACTACAGCTTCACCTTTCTTAACATCATCATTCGGACAATCACCGTCTGTAAATCGTCCAAATATTACTTTCCGATTCCATAATCCTTCTCAAAGATTAACAGCTAATGTTGGTGGTCAAGTCTTAAACAATTCAGGTGCGAAAATGTGGGTGAGTGCATGTGATCTTTTAATTGGAAGCAATTTAAAGAATGATGGGTCTCTCTTTTATCAAGATTCATCCTACACACAAATTGGTGGCGACATGACAAGTACAACTTTGTTGCAAGCAACAAATATTCCTGTAATTCGATCTGTAACTGTATCAACAACCTTAGGTTCTCCAATTATTACTTCTGTACTACCAAATACATATTCTATTTTTGTTGGTGATATTGTTTCTGGAGCAGGTATTCCAGCAAATTCAATAGTAGTATCCACTACAGCAACTACCATTATAATAAATCAAAATGCAGCTATTACTGGTGCATTAGTAGCTACAACAATTAACAACATTACTAAACGCCCTGCTATACAGTTTAACGGAGCAAATTGGTTAAACAATGGATCAATGGTTCCTGGTAATGGTCGTGTAACATTTGGTACAGCTACAGCTCAAACAATTGGTGGTTCAAATCCATCAACATTCTATGACTTCAACATGCAGAAGACAAATAATGCTGATGTAATTACCATGAATAAGCCTATCTCCATTAACGACTCAATTACCCTACGATTGGGACAATTAAGGATGAATAAAAATTCGATTACCATTAATAATTCAAATACGGTTGCTTTAGCGCGTATGCCTTCAGGAGTTCCTGTTTTAGCAACAACCGTTACATCTGCGACAACGTCAACTGTAACACCTGCAAGTATAGCTGGAGTACTTATTGGTGATTTAATTGTAAATGCTAACTTAAGTTCTGCACCAGCTACTCATGTTGTTGGAATTAATGGAACTACAATTACATTCTCTCCAACAGTTGCAACTGCTCCTGTTGGTGGCTCGGCTCTTACTTTTTATAAAGCAGGTTATTTAATTGGAGAAGATTCGCTATCAAAAGTTAATTGGTTGATAAAAAATATTACTGGTAATAGAACGATTCCATTTGCTGTAACAAGCACAACAGTTCCTCTTTACGGAGTCGCAAATCCTTTGCATATTCCAGTTAATTTCAGTTTAGCA
>JBBRAW010000093.1:0-14740 GCA_038206385.1 Bacteroidia bacterium
AACATTTGGATCATTAGATAAAATTGAAATTAAAGTGCTTTCAGCTGGATCGGTTACTACATTGTTCACCATTAATAGTACCAATCATATAACTTCAACAGCCTTTACAAATTTGACTATTAATAATCTTTCAGCTTTTACTGGAAGTTCAATAAAAATTATAATAAAAGTATCTCGTAATCCTTCTGCTAGCACTCAAGATTTCTTTTATGATTTCGATAATTTTGCTGTTACAAATGCTCAAGGAATTAAAGAAAATAATATAGAATACAAAAATATTAATGCCTATCCAAATCCAATACAAAAAGGAAACGATATTCATCTTAAAGATATTTTCCCTGGCACTTATAACATCCTATTATTTAATTTGCAAGGCAAGGAAATATTCACATTAACAAAGTCAATAATTGATGGCGATTTATTTCTTAACAGCAATAATAAATTTGAATCAGGAATTTATTATTTAAAACTGCAAAATGATCAGCATAATTATGTTTCAAAAGTTATAGTTCAATAATTCATACTAATTAATTTCAATAAATATGTCAAGTGAAATGAAAAATCAGAATACAATTATGGATACTCGATTCAAAGTAATATTAGGATTCATTATTACCGCCGCACTTTGTCGATTGGTACCTCATCCCTTTAATTTTACGCCAATAGCAGCAATGGGATTATTTGCAGGAACGTATATCAACAACAAAAAATTAGCACTGCTCATTCCGATTTCTGCAATGTTTCTTAGTGATATTGCCCTTCAATTAATTAATGGATCAGGCTTTCATGATCAAATGTTATGGGTGTATGGAAGTATTGCGCTCATTACGTCTTTGGGATTTCTATTAAAAGAAAGAGAACAACGTCAAACAATTATGGTTGCATCTTTAACAGGATCAATTTTATTTTTCTTCATAACTAATTTTGGCACTTGGGCAGCGGGTTATTATCCACATACAGTTTCAGGTTTAACGGATTGTTATGTGATGGCAATACCCTTCTTTAAAGGAACTTTAATGGGAGATTTATTTTATAATTTCGTATTTTTTGGTGGATTTGCGCTTGTTCGTTGGGCTTCACCAAATTTCATTGGAAAGAAAATCTAAAATTTATAAAATTTCAGAAAAACCGAAGGAGAGATCTTTCGGTTTTTTTATTATTTCTAAGGGCTAAATTATAGTAAGAACTAGCATATCCTTTCTTACCTTTGAACCATCAAATGACAGTATATCTTAAATTATAGGAAATGATAACGATAGAGCAAGTACGAGATGCATTAAGCAATGTAGAGGAACCAGATCTAAAAAAAGATTTGGTAACACTTAACATGATTAAAGATATAGCAGTTAATGGCAAACAAGTTAGTTTTACTGTTGTTCTTACTACACCTGCATGCCCTCTTAAGGAGTTAATATCAAATGCATGTAGGAATGCAATCATTCATTTTGTAGACGCTGATGCGGAAGTTACTGTTAACATGACTGCTAATGTAACAACACCTAGAATTGACAAATCAGATATACTTCCAGGAGTTAAAAATATCATCGCTATCGCCTCAGGAAAAGGAGGTGTTGGAAAATCCACTGTTGCAGCTAACTTGGCGATTGCTATGGCACAAACAGGAGCGAAAGTAGGCTTGATAGATGCCGACATATATGGCCCATCACAACCGATTATGTTTGGAGTTGCGAATGAGCGGTTATTCATTACCGAAAGAGAAGGCAAGCAATACATGCTTCCAGTGGAGAAATACGGAGTTAAATTACTTTCAATTGGTTTTCTAACTGATCCATCACAAGCAATAGTTTGGCGAGGACCGATGGCATCTAAAGCGTTACGTCAACTTTTTACAGATGCAGATTGGGGTGAATTAGATTATCTTTTTATTGATCTTCCTCCAGGAACTGGCGATATTCATTTGACATTAGTTTCTCTAGTACCAGTTACAGGAGCAGTGATTGTTTCTACTCCCCAACAAATTGCCTTAGCAGATGCTCAAAAAGGAATAGCAATGTTTCAGCTTGATTCGGTGAAAGTTCCTGTGTTGGGTTTGATTGAAAACATGTCCTATTTCACACCTGCAGAGCTTCCAAACAATAAGTATTATTTATTTGGCAAAGGTGGATGTAGAAAACTTGCAGAAGAATTAAATATTCCATTTTTAGGCGAGATACCTTTGATACAAAGTATTTGTGATGGCGGAGACCAAGGAATTCCTGCAGTGATGGAAATGGAAAATCCTGCTGCTCTACCCTTTCTTACCGTAGCCGGAAATGTTGCACAGCAAGTAGCCATTAGAAATGCAAAACATAATCCTACACAACCATTGGCCAGTGTTGGCTATTGAAATATGAATAAGCAAGAAGCATTAATCGTTCGAATCGAAGATACATTATCACAAATACGTCCTTATCTGGAAGCCGATTTTGGTAATGTAAGTTTTATTGAAATCACTGATGATATGGTTGTTCGTGTTCGATTAGAAGGAGCATGTAAATCTTGCTCAATGAGTAGCATGACATTAAAAGCAGGAATTGAACAGTCTATTTTGAAAGCTATTCCAGAAATAAAAAGTGTTGAAGCGATAAGTTGATTGCTTCTTAAATAAAAACATTTTGAATTGCTTTAAGCATCAATTCAAAATCAACGGGTTTTACTAAAAAGTCACTCATCACAGTATTAATTGCTCGATTTAAATGGTATGGATCTGAATTGCCAGATATATAAATTACAGGAACATTAGAGAACTTTCGAATTTCAGTCATAGCCTCAATTCCATCCATTGGGCCATCCAATTTAATGTCCATTAAAATTAAATCTGGCATTAAATTTTTTACCGCAACAATTGCATCTTCTGCACAGGTAACCATACTACAAACTTCATAACCTGCTTCTTCCACTATTTGCTGATTCACCAACTGAATAATCATTTCATCCTCTACAATTAGTATTTTTTTCTTCATCGTGAGGAGGCTTCAGGAAAAGTAATTGTAATAGATAATCCTTTGTTTTTTTCTGATTTTACATCAAGCTTTCCTTTCAATTGCTCTGTTAACGTTTTTATTAAAGTAAATCCTAAACTAATTGGTTTTTCAAAATTAATAGTATCTGGAAAACCTTGTCCATTGTCTTCGACTTTCAGAGAAAAATATCCTCCATTTTTATCGAAATGAATAATTATCTCTCCACTTGTTCTACCTACAAAAGCATACTTAAATGCATTTGTAAGTAACTCGTTTAGGATTAATCCGCATGGAACCGCTGAAGTAATTTCTAAATTATGGCTTTGAGCTTTATTTAAGATCGTCACATTTATTTCCGGATTTGCAAAAGCCTTTTTAATATGATTTGATATTTCATTTATGTATATTCCAAAATCTAATCGCGAGAAATTTCCAAATTGATATAATTTTTCATGAACTAACGCCATGCTTTTTAATCTACTTTGAGTATCCTTTAACATTGTACGAATTGTAGTATCCTTCGTATACAATTGTTGCAATTGCAAAAGACTAGAAATTATTGACAAATTATTTTTTACTCGATGATGAATCTCAGAAAGTAATAATTCCTTTTCTTTAAGATTCTCTTGAATAAGCAATTCTGTACTTTTCCTTTTTGTTATATCCCGTATTATTATACTGGTACGCTCCTCTCCTCTTGAATCATGAAAAACACTAGACGAAATTTCTCCAATAAACTCAGTTCCATCCTTCCTAATAAATGGCAATTCACCACTAAAAAAGCCAAATTGTTTTCGCTTCTCAAATGCTTTTAGAATTATTGGATTATTTATATCCACTAAACCATTCCGTCCTATTTCACAGATTTCCCTTTCGTTTCTTCCAAATATTTTACACGCTTCAGGATTTGCAGAAAAAATTCTTCCATCAGGACTTGTAAGTAAAATTGCTTCTCCACTATTTAAGAAAAGTGAATAATATTTCTCACTATTTTCTAGGCTTTGCAATTGTGCTTCCTTAAACGCTGTTATATCCTGAACAACACCATGAATTGAAACTACATCACCATTTAGATTGAGCCTAACTTTACCTCGCCCTAAAACATATTTAATAGTCCCATTAGCCATTATAATACGGTGTACGATTTCGTAATTTTCATTTTTATTAATTGCATCATCTATTGTTTTTTTAACAAGAATCAAATCATCTGGATGCACTGTGTTAAAAAATGCATCATACAAATGAATGCCCTTTATTGAATTAGAAATGGGGAAAATTGAATATAATTCATCTGACCAAATTATTTCTTTAGTTTGTATATCGAATTCAAAAGCGCCTACTTTTGCTAATTTTCCTGCTTCCTTTAAAATTCGTTGCATGTTAAACGAATCTTCTTCTATCAATTTAAGTTCGGTAATATCTTTTATAGAAACATAGATACGTTTATTTATATCACTTGACTTCTTAATTCTATCAACTTTTGCTTTAAAAAACAATGTCTTATTTTCTAACAACATTGAAAATTCAAAACTTTGCGGTTTTCCTGTTTCTAAAACCAACTTTACAGCTTCAAAATATTGAATACTTCTTTCCTCACCAAGTACTTCAAGGATATTTTTCCCTAGAAAATCTTCTTTTGGAATTGCTAATCGAGTTTCATCATTTGTCCAAACATTTCTAAATCTTCCACCTTCCGACATCTCAAAAACTAGATCATCAATTGAAGAAATTATTGCGGAAAGTTCTTTTTGTTTTTCAAGCAAGATTTGTTCTGTTTCTTTTTGAATTTGAATATCATAAATTGCACCATACGATGAGAAAGAGCCATCATCATTTCTCAAATGTTCTGCAGTTAATTTTAGCCATCGTTCCTTTTTAGTAATAAAATTAATTGCTCTAAATTCGCAGTTCCAAGGAGTAACTGTTTTAATACTTAACAAAAGTGAGGTGCTCACAATTTCTATATCATCAGTATGAATACATTTCCATATCAGGTCGTAATTTTTTATAAAATCATCGGGTTTAAACCCCAGAAAGTCAACTGAACTATCGCTTACATAAGTAAATTTTCTTTCTCCTGTAGGTAATGCTTTTGATTCATAAATTACACCAGGAATAAATTTACTTAGTTCGTGCAATTGGTTTTGTTTGTATATTGCCTTATCTATTGCATTTTGTCGATCTAAAAGTAATCCTGCTAATTTTACTCCTCTTTCAATTAACTCCAACTCGTTAGTTGTTAAGTCGCGCGATTCATTTAAATAACTACCTAATGTGCCAATTAATATTCCATGGGGATTAATGATTGGAATGGAAAAGCAAGCTCTAAAACCATTTAACAACGAGATATCGCGGTATGACTTCCATGATTCAGCTGAGGCAATATCTTTCGTAAAAATTGGTTTACGACTAAATGCAGCAGCACCACAACTTCCATAAGCAGGACCGATTGGAATAGAAGGAATAGCCAGCAAATAAGAAGCAGGAATTCGTGGTGCACTTAGCCATTTCAATTCATACTTATGAGGATCAAGTACCGTTACATACGTTTTTAAAGAAGAAAATAAATCTTCAATTCCAGTTAATAACAAATAAAGAGCATCATCAATTGATGGGTTTTGCATTGCAAATCCTAAAACTTTACCTTCTAAACGATCAATATCTTCAATTAATTTTTTGTCAGTAATATCTTTAACCCAAAAAGTAACTCCTTGAATCGTATCATCAACGCCTTTTATCGGGTTGGCGACAACATTATAAAAATACTTTTTATCAAGTTCTAAGTTCAATTCGAATGAAACTTCTATTCCTTTTAATGCATCATTTAAAACACTTACCCATTCTGTCTGTCGTTCTATTGGCAATATATCGAATGCCATCATCCCTACTTCAAGGCTTTTATTAAAATATTTTTTTACGGCAAAATCATAGGCATCATTCCATAGAATAAATCTACCTTCAGCTGTAACAGTAAAAACATAATCACTGCTACTATTTAACACTGATCGAAAGTCTATTTCTTTATTTCTAAATTTCGACTCAAAACTCTTAACATCAGTTAAATTTTGTATACTTCCTGAAGCAAAGCCAGGTTGAAGTATTACTGCTTTTACCAAGATGGAATATTCGATTTTATTTAGACCAATCACCCTATATTCAAAACGATCGTTATAATCAATTAAATCTTTATTCTTGATAATTTCCTTATAACGACTTTGAACGAATTGAATGTCTTCTGGATGTATATACTTTTCAGAAAACGCTAAAAGTGTATATTCAGAAGATACATTTTCAAAACCCATATATTTCAACATATCTATTATGTCGTCATCAAAAGTTATTTTAAGTGTATCAATATCTAATTTCCAGATTCCAATTTGCTGAAACAATATTGATTTATCTATACTTGATGATGCATTATTCACATCATTATTCAGAATCTCCATAGTGCAAACCCTCCAAGATTTAAATTGTTATAAAAATAAATTTTTGAAAAATAAATATAATAATAAAGAAGCGAGTTAATCTATCTAACATCATTTTTTATCAACATTAGCATTTTAAATTATTGACACTTTAAACCTCCTTAAAAATTTAAGAACCGTAAAGACCTTGAAAATTTTAATACACTATTTTTATTTACAATTAATATCAAAATTCAAATTCCCGTTCTTAAGGTCAAAAGAGCATCATTTACATGCTGATGAATACGATCTAACACATTCGATGTATTGGCTCTTTCGAAATTCCTTCCTGTAATTTTCTCATACAACTCAATATAACGATCACTAATTTCCTTGACAAAGTCATCAGTAAATTCAGGTATCACTTGGCCATCCAACCCTTGAAAATCATTTTTTATTAACCACTGACGTAAAAACTCCTTAGAAAGTTGTCGTTGAGGTAAACCACTATTCTTTAATTCGAGATAAGTATCAGCATAAAAATAACGTGAGGAATCGGGGGTGTGAATTTCATCAATAACAAATATTTTTCCATTTACATGACCGAATTCATACTTTGTATCAACCAAAATCAATCCCTTATCTGCTGCCATAAGAGATCCTTTCGCATAAAGTGATCTCGTGTATTTTTCTAATTGCTCGTAATACTCTTTCGAAACAATATCTTGCTTAATTATTTCTTCTCTTGAAATATCAAGATCGTGGCCATGATCACTTTTTGTTGTTGGAGTAATTAGCGGTTCGGGGAATTTATCATTTTCTAACATTCCATCAGGCATTGAAACGCCGCAAATGATTCGTTTCCCAGCTGCATATTCTCGCCAGGCATGTCCTGTTAAGTAACCTCTAATTACCATTTCAACTTTAAAAGGTTTGCATAAAACACCTATGGTAACATTTGGATCAGCAACATCTAAAACCCAATTCGGACAAATATCTTTTGTAGCTTCTAAAAAATATGCGGCTAGTTGATTTAGCACTTGACCTTTGAAAGGAATTGGACGAGGCATAACAAAATCAAATGCAGAAACGCGATCAGAAACAACCATTACCATTAGTTTGTTATCAATCACATACACATCACGAACTTTTCCTTTGTAAACAGAAGTTAATCCTGGAAAATTAAAATTACTTGTTGTGATACAATTGGAATCACTGATAAGATCATACATGGCTCAAATAATTGGAAATACAAATTTAGTCTTTCCATTGACCAATTCATAAAAACAATCGAACACAATTGCTATTTCTGTTCCAACTTGTTCTTTGTATCAGTAGGCAATTTACCTAAAGTATCATCATAGGCATAGATAATATCCCGAACCAAACGGTGACGAACAACATCTTGTGCATCTAAATGAATGAAACTTATTCCTTCGATATTTTTTAATAATCGCGTTGCTTGCACTAAACCTGAAGGTTGATTACGAGGTAAATCAATTTGTGTGGTATCACCAGTAACTATAAATTTAGCGGAAGGTCCCATCCTAGTTAAAAACATTTTTAATTGATTCTCAGTTGCATTTTGCGCTTCATCCAAAATCACATACGCATTATCTAACGTTCGACCTCTCATAAAAGCAAGTGGAGCAACTTCTATAATTCCTGTTTCAATAAGTGTTTTGAGTTTTTCGCCGGGCACCATATCAAAAAGAGCATCGTAAAGAGGTCGCAAATAAGGATCAATCTTTTCTTTTAAATCACCAGGAAGAAACCCCAAATTTTCGCCTGCTTCCACTGCTGGTCTTGTTAAAATAATTCGACGTATTTCACGATTTTTTAATGCTCGAACGGCGAGTGCTACTGCTGTGTATGTTTTTCCAGTTCCAGCTGGCCCTATGGCGAAAACAATATCGCTTTTTTCACTTGCTTCCACCATCTTTCTTTGATTAGCAGTTCGTGCTCTTACGATCAAACCGTTTGGAGCAAAAACTAAAACATCACTATTATCAATAGAAGTATTTCCTTTTGTAGATTCGGAAGAGACAGTTCCACTTCCGTTCAATAAATAATCTACTTCGGTAGGAGTTAAAATTTCACTTTTCTTGAAGTGAGCAATAATTTTATCAATCTTTTCTTTAAGAGAATTTATCGCGGTTTCATCGCCTATCAATTTAAGCTCCTGACCTCGAGAAATAATTTTTATAGTAGGAAACTTTCTTCGAATAACTTCAAGGTTTGCATCGTTCACTCCAAAAAACTCTACAGGATTAGTAAACTCGATGGGTATTATGATTTCTTTCAAATGCGATTATGTTTCTTGTGAATTTGTTTAACGAAGTAAAAGTAAGAATTGTTCATACAATTTGATGATAAATTTTAATAACAATAGGTTAAAATATTGCTAAAAAGATTTTCTTTGTTTTTATGTCGACGAAGCAAAAGGAAATTCTTTTAGAATGGGTAAATAAACCACATTCTAAAAAAGAAATTAACGACCTCGCTTTACAACTTCAAAACGATGAGAATTATCTCCTATTTATGCTAAAAATAATTAAAAAAGTGGGTAAGGATCACGCAATGAGAATATCTTGGCTATTGAGGATTTGGGCTGAGCAAAACAAACATCTCACATTAATACATCTTGAAAAGATAATGAAACTATTAGAGGGAAGCAATAATGATAGTGTTTTGAGGAATTTATTGGGGATATTTATAGATGCTGGGATACCTACACAACTAGAGGGAAGAATTACCCACCTTTGTTGTAAAATGTTAGGAGACAAACATCGAGCAGTTGCAGTTCATGTAAATTCATTGACACTACTCCTACCCATTTCTAAGAAATATCCATTAATTAGCAATGAAATCAATCTGCTCATTAAAGATCACCCTAACTCATTAAAACCATCTTTTCAGGTTAGAATCAAACGATTTCAATAATAGAAGTCGAATTTCGTTATAGCTGAATATCTTTGCAGCATTCTTAAAAACGTGACCCACTTAAAGAACATTCAACAATTAAAAGATCTTGAATTGATCGATGCCTATCGTTCAACGCAGGACAAATCGTATGTAGGAGAATTATTTCAACGATATACGCATTTGGTTTTTGGCGTATGTATGAAATATTTAAGAGATGAGGATGAAAGTAAAGATGCTGTCATGAATATTTTTGAGAAATTAATGACGGATCTTTTAAAGCACGAGATTCAATTTTTTAAAGGTTGGCTACATACAGTAAGTAAAAACCATTGTTTAATGGAGCTTAGAAAGAAACCTAAAACAATTAATGGCCAAGAATATTTATTTGTGGATAATTTTGAAGGATCGCATCAAAACGAGGATGCAACAAATTTAGCAATAGAAAAAGAAATTACTTTTAATAAATTAGAAGTTTCAATAGAAAAATTAGAACCTCAGCAACGCATTTGTATCGAATTATTTTATTTAAAGCAACTATCGTATTTGGAGGTAGCTACAACAACAGGATTTAATTTAAATCAAGTGAAAAGTTTCATCCAAAATGGGAAACGAAATCTTAAGAACCTGATAGAACATCATGACTGAACGAATCAATCAACTATTCGATAAAGGAGAGTGTATCACTAAGGAAATAATGATTGCATTTCTTGAGGGCACATTGAGTTGCTTAGAACAGCATCATGTAGAGAAACATTTGCTTGAATGTGAATTTTGTAGTGATGCTTTAGATGGATTTCAGCTAATGAAAGATAGAAATAATATCGGAAAAATTGTTGATGAACTTAATGATAAAATCAATAATAGTGAAGAAGAGGAATTAGATCAAGAAGAAAAAATTAAAGTTCTATTTCCGTGGCAAATGGCAGCAGCTTTTGCATTGTTAATTTTAAGTGGACTGGGGTTATGGTTTTTTATTCCTAAACATGATTCAACGCAACTTTTTACGCAAGAATTCAAACCTTATAAAGCGATTGAAACTAATATAGAAGCAAATACTACTTTAACAAAGCCATCGACAAAAGAAGAAATTACTGATGTAAATAATATCTCTGCAATTAATAAAATCTCCAATTCAACTTCACGCATTTTGGCTGATTCAAATACCAATGATGAAACGAAACGAAGCAAAAAGATAGCGATTAGCGATGAAATAAAAGCAGAAAAAGTAAATACAATCTCTTTAGCAGCTCCTGCACCAGCCATTCCAACAAATGCAATTTCCGTAGCAGAAGAAAAAGATAAAATTTCAAGTTCTAATTCATCTTCAAAAAAGGTAATGAATACGGAAGAAATATCTTCAGCAAAAGAAGACATTTCAAGTTATTCGTATAAAACAGGAATGGAAGCTTATCAGCAAGGAAATTACGAATTAGCTATTTCCATCTTAGACAAAATTACTGATCATCAAGATGCACTTTTCTATTCTGGAGTTGCAAATTTATCAATTGGTAATCCTGAAATTTCAATTAAAAAATTAGAAGACTTTCGAAAAGTAGGAAAGCATGAATTAGCGGAAGCATCATGGTGGTATGAGGCACTTGGAAATTTAAAGCTCAACGATAAAAAAAGTGCGGAAAAATGTTTACAACAAGTATTACTTTTTAATGGAAACTATAAAGTGAAAGCAGAACAATTACTACAAAAAATTTAAAGATTAAATCAATAAAAATTATTTCATGAACTATTTTAGACCATTTTCAGCAATACTATTTCTTACGATTCTTTTCTTCTCCTTACAATTAATAGCGCAAAGTAACAAAAATACATTTCAACTAATAAAATATCAAGAAGGAGTTTATTTCAATTCTGTAGCATTTATTAATCAAACGCCATCGCTTTTAAAGAGTCAATTATTCATAGGAAAAATTGTGGCAAATAGCATACGTTCTTGGAGTAAATCTGATAGTTTATTTTTCAAAGAAAGTGATGGATTAAAAAAATCAATGGCCCAAGAAAAACTGTGGGGATTCTATGAAAATGGCGATTTATATATCTCACATAATGGCAGCTCACATAAGGTAAATACCATTGGTATCTTGAGTTTATTTAATGAAACTTTTACTATGCAGAAGGCCCCAAATGCGCCAGTTGCACTCGACCAAACAAAAGAATCTAAACTTTACTTTTCAGATTTATCAAATGGAAAAATTTACGATTATTCTGTTGAGTCATTAAAAGAATTTTTCAAACTTAAGGACGAATCAATTTACAATCAATTTATGAATTATAAAAGCAATAAAAAACGTCGAGAAATGATGTATCATTGCATAGAACTTTATAATAACAATCATCCATTAATTAGTCAGAATTAAATTGAAGATCCTCGTAATCCAAACTGCTTTTATTGGTGATGTAATACTTGCTACACCGCTAATAGAATCGTTGTATCATCATCATCCAGATTGGCAAATTGATATATTGGTACGAAAGGGAAACGAGCAATTACTAAATAATTTTCAAGGCCTTAGAAAAGTTTATACTTGGGATAAGAAAAACAATAAAACTAAGAATCTACTTCGACTAATAAAAGAAATAAGAACTGAAAAATATGATGAAGTAATTAATTTGCAACGTTTTTTTTCTACTGGATTTCTCACAGTATTGAGTGGAACAAAAGTAAAGACCGGTTTTGATAAAAATCCATTAGCTTATTTTTTCAACAATAAAATAAAACATGATATTGGAACAAACAATAAATCTCATGAAGTTGAGCGTAATCTAAAATTAATTAAACATTTGCAAGGAGATGTTTTTGTTAGACCGAAACTTTATCCATCAACAACCGACTTTAACACTACTTCTTCCTATAAATCGCTACCGTATTATTGTTTGGCTCCTACTTCTGTTTGGTTTACTAAACAAATGCCTGCGGAGAAATGGGTTCAATTAATTCAAGAAACCGAAAAAATAAATGAGCAAGATTTTAAAATTTATTTGATTGGTGCTGCTTCCGATAATGATATTTGTGAAATGATCATTCGAGATTCTGGCAGTAAAAAATGTGTGAATCTTGCGGGCAAATTAAGTTTATTAGCGTCAGCTTCACTCATGAAAGATGCAATCATGAATTATGTAAATGATTCGGCACCGATGCATATTGCCTCAGCTATGAATGCACCTGTGACGGCATTTTTCTGCAGCACGATTCCGGAATTTGGATTTGGACCCTTATCTGATGTAAAAAAAATAATAGAGATTGAAGCAAAATTAGATTGTAGACCATGCGGATTGCACGGTTACAGTAAATGCCCAAAGGGTCATTTTCGTTGTGGTAAAGAGATTCCGTTAGAGAAGTCAATTGTAAAAATATATTCATGAAAGATGCAAATTATTGGATTGAACATTTATCGCTTATAAAACATCCTGAAGGCGGATTTTACAAAGAAACAATTCGTTCAAGTGAAGTAAAATTAACGAATGCTGGGGACCATGCCGATGCAGAAAGATCTCTTTATACTTCCATTTATTTTTTATTGCTCTCTGAAAATTTCTCTGCTTGGCACAGAATAAAATCTGACGAACTATGGCATTGGCACGCTGGTGATTCATTGTCTGTTTTTGTGATTAATAAGGAGGGAGAATTAGAGACACTTCATATAGGAAATGACCTAGAACAGGGAGAAACATTACAGGCAGTAGTTCCAGCAGGCTGTTGGTTTGCCTCTGATGTAAATAAAAATAACACTTTTTCACTTGTCTCTTGTACAGTAATCCCTGGTTTTTCCTTTGAAGATTTTGAATTGGCTACCTCACAAAAACTAATAGAAGAATTTCCTATTCATTCTAAAATAATTAAGAAGTATTGCAGAATTTAATTTCATGATTTCGATCATCTTATTACAAAACAACTTATCATTATGTATCTTTGAGTGAAATAAAAAATTGAATCATGGATCGCAAATCAAACACAATAATATCGTTTGTACTTGGAGCTGCTGTTGGCGCTGCAATTGGTTACTTACTAGCGAGTGGAAAAGCGGATGAACTCAAAGAAGAACTACAAGAAACTGCTTCCAAAATTAAAGATGAAATTGACAAGCAAGTTGAAAAAGGTAAAGAGCTTGTGGATGAAATTCGAAATAAGGCAGAGCAAACATTCAATCAATCTTAAATTTACTTTAAAAATCGATGATGAACGAACAAAGTTTTGGCACTTACGCTAAAGAATTCAAAAAAGATATTTCTGCTTATATTGAGTTACGCCTTGAATATACAAAGCTTATAGCGTATGAAAAAGTCGCAAAAGTATCTGCGGTAAGTTTATCATTTCTAGTAATATTATTCTTTGCTTTTTTTGCATTTTTTTTCTTGTCATTTGCAGGTGGTTATTATATCGGATCATTAACAGGAAATAATGCATTAGGATTTGGAATTATTAGTTTAGTTTATATCGTATTACTGGTTGTAGTTTTGGTTTTACGTAAAAAATATTTCGAAAAAGTTATTATTGAAAAGATTGTTGATGTTTTAATAGAAGAAGATGAATCAAATTAAGACTAGTAAGTTGGAGGAACTTCATGCTGCACAACACAAGCTTAAAGTCGAACTTAAAATTCATGAGGAAAGACTCAATGATAAAATGGAATTTCTTGAAAGCAATTTCGGTTCGATGATGCTCAATTCTGTTTTACCTTTTAATGCAGATGAAAGAGCAAAAGCTTATGGAATAATGGACCAAGTAAATGATTTTATTTTTAAAATTATTCCTGGTAAAAATGATGATGTAAAAAACGAACGATATTCAGGAATATTAAAATCAGTTCAAATGGTTGTTGCAGGAATTGTTTTTAAATATCTGAAAAAGTTTTTTTAGTTTTTTATAAGCATTTACTATCTACAATTGATGGACGGTAATACCCGTTTAAAATCAATATCTTTGGTAGTAATTCATTAAGGATGCAACAAAGACGATTTTTATGGCAGGCACTTTTGGTAAGTGCCTGCTTATTTTCATTAACAACTGAAGCTCAGCAAAATTTTGATACGATTTTTCATCGTAGTACTTATAATGAACTGCCGTTTAGTATTCATCAAGCTCCCGACAGTGGTTATGTATTTATAACTTCTGGAAACGATTACCCGATTAATACATATTGGATTGAATTTAACAAACTAAATAAAAATGGCACTATTGCGTTTCAGAAGCTTTTCGGATATTTAGGCTCTTATTGCTATGTAGGATCGTCTGGCTCCCTCAAACCAACTTATGATGGAGGTTGGATTTATGGTGGATCGATAGCCTCTGTTACCGGAAATGCTGCTATGGCTGTTAAATACAATGCTGTTGGGGATACTGAATTTGTTAAATTTTTTGGGGATACAGCAGATAATACTTTTTATGATTGTATTCAAAGTTCTGATAGTGGATTTGTATTTGTGGGGGATCAT
>JBBRAW010000094.1:0-14407 GCA_038206385.1 Bacteroidia bacterium
AAGAAAATAACGCGTCACAAATAAGCCTTTTCCCTACATAGAATAAAAAATGGTAAGGGGGTACTTATGCTAAACTAAAACTTCCCCACTCGTGGATTTTCTTTAATTTGGTCGTTTATTAATTTAGTCGGTTAACAGTGATTCGATAAGTATTTTTTTGTTACTTAATTTAGTTGACAAAAGCCAAAATTTCCTAAAAATAAAATCTTATCTTTTAACAACAAATACTTACTTCCGACTACAAGTGCTTAATATTCGATGTTTGGTTTTTTGTTTCGTAATTTAGTTGACAAAAGCCAAATATTTTCTGTAAAAAAACCACACAGAAGGGAGCAAATACTTACTTCCGACTACAAGTGTTTAATATTCGCTAATTGATTTTTTGGCACTTAATTTAGTTGACAAAAGCCTTTTCCAGCATTTTTAGAAACTGAAATTTTTCCGTAAAGTAAACTCTTTCGCCATTTACAAAAATTATCTTCCGACTACAAGTGTTTAATATTCGCTAATTAATTTTTTGGCACTTAATTTAGTTGACAAAACCCTTTTCCAGCATAAATTGAATCTGAATTATTTCCGCAATTAAAACTCTCTAGCCATTTACAAATACTTACTTCCGACAACAATTGCGTATTATTTGCTAATTGATTTATTGTTCCGTAATTTAGTTGACAAAAGCCATTTCCATTTTCAAAGTTAGCTTGAAATTCCTTCTCCAAGAATAACTTTATCGAGGAATGAAAATACTTACCTTCAACTACAAATTTCTTTTATTCAAACACAATCCTTTTGCTAAAATTTTTTCCATCAGAAACAAAAGAAATCAAATACAATCCTGCAGGCAATTTTTCTTTGTGTAATTCTAATTTATCTTGACCGGAAGAAATAATTATGCTTCGTACTTTTTCTCCAATAACATTATACAATTCTAACTTTGCAATGTTATCATGAGGAGGAAATGTGAGTGTGATTTTATCGTTTGAGGGATTTGGAAATGCAATTAGTGTTTTTGTTGTATGTTCATTTATTCCAAGTGCATTGCATCCAACCATAACTGCTAATGCATCCAGTTTTCCATAGCCAAAATCGTTGTTCGGGATGGTGCCAGTAAATGCATCCTGCACTGCGCAAAGCTTTACTCTTGTTTTATAATCGTACCATGTTGCAGTAGGATTTTTTTGAAAGTACAATGCTCCGACTCCCGCAACAACTGGTGCTGCTGATGAAGTTCCTCCATCGCGAATATGAATTGAATCAGGAGCTAATTTGTAAGGTTGATTGGCAAGAAAAAATGCAACGCTCGATAAACGCAATGCTGATAATGTTACTTCTCCCGTGCTTGTAATATCAGGTTTAATTCTACCATCACGAGTTGGACCTTTGCTTGATGATATAGATAGTTGTCCTACAGTTGTTGGAAATGTTTGTAGGTTTCCATTCACATCCATATAACTATTTCTATTTACGTATTGCCCAACAGTAATTACTTTATCACTACACTGAAAACTACTACAAACAGTTTGATTCAAATCAGGAAGTACATAACGTGTTATGTTTGGATAAGCGCTCGGAGCAGGTAATGGAGAATTCACCATATCAAAACTCCACACATCAAATTTTCCTGTTCCTTTACTCATCAAACGATAAAAGTAATTTGTTGAATCAGGAAGTATGTAATAGATCATGCTATACGAACTACCAATCAACTGACTTACGCGCTGCACTAATCCAATTTTATTTCCTGAAATACTTTTCAATGTATCCTGACGAAGAACATTTAAATTTGGAATTACACTCATCCAATTCAATTGGCCGCGATCCTCATAGATTGGTGTAATTTGATCAACACCAATTGTAAATTTCACGTTTTTTAAATTTGCAGTGTCTGCCCAAAGCTCTATATAAATTCCATTATTTGCATTTGCAGCTGGCTTAGAGAACCATGTAAATAAAGTATCGTTACTAGGGTTATGTTGAACATGTATTGTATTTCCGCCAGCATTACCACTAGCTGCTGCCAATGATCTTCCAGGTTTTGCCGTTATTAAAGTATCGATTGCTTGCGCTGATAAATCTTTACCATCATGCGATCCAAAATAAGTTCCAGCACTTATGTTTATCACGCAAGGTTTACCAATAGAATCCGCTTTATCATAAATATAATTTACTGCATCAGCAACAGAACTCAACCAAACATCATCCGATTTATTAAAATCAACTGAAACTGCAATGATATCAGCCTTTGGTGCCGCACCAGTATATTCCACATGCGAACGACCATTACTTGTTGCGATGCCCGAAACATGTGTTCCATGAGCAAGACCATCCACATGCGCAGAAGCATTCCCAGCATTAATATCAGCAGCCGAAAATTCTTGTCCGTAACCATAAAGTGAAGGTGTATTTGCAGCATTTGGTAGCAGGTGATCCCAAATCCATAAAACGCGCGTGTTACCTAAAGAATCTTTAAAGTCGGGATGTGTAAAATCGATACCGGAGTCGATGATTCCTACAATAACACCTTCGCCATCATAACCCTGTGTAAGAGGAGAAACACCACTATGAACCTTGTCAATTTTATTATTGATCAGCATTCGGTCGTTCATGGGCTCTAATTCTAGTCGACCTTCCTCCATTCGCTGGATATTTGGATCATCAACTAAAGTTTTAAGCGCCTCTACTGGAAGGTTTACAGCAGCAATATTTCCCGCCGCATATTTGAAATGACCTCCCAAGCGAACCACTTCTTCCTTGATATAAGGCACATTTCCTTTGATTAAAACTGCTATTGATTTTTGCGAATTACTCTCGTGTTGAACAAGTTGCATGAGCTTATAACTCATTCGCGATTGTTGCGCCATTACACTAAATTGAGCCGTTAAAATGGCTATAAAAAGACACAAGGTTTTCTTGTACTGGTTCATTGTATGATTTTTCATATAGTTAATACGAAGATTTTCCCTTTCAGGTTTGGCTAGAATGGGGTACTTTTGCAATCCTTTTAACAATTTATAACATAACTGACTGAAAGGTCTAAATTAATAACGGAATATTACATGGCAGACGATCGTAAAATTATCTTTTCAATGGTGGGTGTTAGTAAAACTTACGCACCCGGAAAGCAAGTATTAAAAAATATTTATCTGAGTTTCTTTTATGGAGCGAAGATCGGAATCCTAGGTTTGAACGGCTCTGGGAAGTCGTCGTTGTTAAAAATCATCGCTGGTTTGGATAAATCATTTCAAGGCGATGTGGTTTTTTCTCCAGGCTATGCGGTAGGATATCTCTCTCAAGAGCCTGAGTTAGATGAAACAAAAACAGCTCGTGAAATAGTGATGGAAGGTGTTCAACCGATAGTTGATATTTTGAATGAATACGAAGAGGTGAACAACAAATTAGGTGAAACTTTAACGGATGATGAGATGACGAAATTGATTGATCGTCAGGCTGTGTTAATGGATCAAATTGATGCTGCAAATGCATGGGAGTTAGATAACAGAATTGAAGTGGCGATGGATGCATTACGTTGTCCGGAGCCTGAATCTCCAGTAAAATTTTTATCAGGAGGTGAACGTCGTCGTTTAGCTTTATGCAGATTGCTTTTGCAAGAGCCAGAAATACTTTTATTGGATGAGCCAACGAATCATCTCGATGCAGAAAGTGTGGAGTGGTTAGAGCATCATTTAGCGCAATATAAAGGAACAGTTATCGCGGTAACGCATGATCGATATTTCCTTGATAATGTTGCGGGATGGATTTTAGAATTAGATCGTGGCGAAGGAATTCCTTACCAAGGAAATTATACAAGTTGGTTAGAGCAAAAATCGAAACGTTTACAACAAGAAGAGAAGTCGGAAAGTCGTCGTGCGAAAACTTTAGAGCGTGAATTAGAATGGGTGAAGATGGCTCCGAAAGCTCGTCATGCGAAATCGAAAGCGCGTTTGCAAGCGTATGATCGCATGCTGAATGAAGAGACAAAAGATAAAGAAGATAAACTAGAATTATTTATTCCGCCAGGACCACGTTTAGGATCGAATGTTATCGAAGCTGAAAGTATCAGTAAGGGTTTTGGTGATCGTTTGTTGATAGAGAATTTAAGTTTCGCTTTACCTCAAGCAGGAATCGTTGGAATCATCGGACCGAATGGCGCTGGTAAAACAACATTATTCCGCATGATCATGAATCAAGAAAATCCTGATAGCGGTACTTTTAAAGTTGGTGAAACTGTTGTCACGGCATACGTTGATCAAAGTCATGATTCATTGTTGCCAGATAAAACTGTTTATGAAATTATTTCTGGTGGCACCGAACAGATGGTTGTTGGTGGTAAGTCGGTAAATGCTCGTGCTTATATTTCGAAATTTAATTTCAATGGTGTTGATCAAGGAAAAAAATTAAGTGTATTGTCGGGTGGTGAGCGTAATCGTGTGCATTTAGCGATGACATTAAAGATGGGCGCTAACGTTTTGCTGTTAGATGAGCCTACCAATGATATTGATATAAATACTTTGCGCGCATTGGAAGAAGCATTAGAAAATTTTGCTGGATGCGCAGTAATTATTAGTCACGATCGTTGGTTCTTAGATAGAGTTTGCACACATATTTTAGCATTCGAAGGCGACTCGCAAGTGTACTATTTCGAAGGTGGTTATACCGATTACGAAGAGAATAAAAAGAAACGTGTTGGCGGAAATGATATGAAGAAATTTAGATATAAAAAATTAACAGTTTAATTTGATAATTTGATAATTTGAGATTTGAAAATTCAGTTCGCAGAGTAAATTCGTAATTTTAACAGAAGGTATATTAACTAAGATTTTTCAATACAAAATAAAGAGAATTGAAACCGAGCATTCCAAAAGGGACAAGAGATTTTTCACCGATAGAAATGGTGAAGCGAAATTATATTTTCGATACCATTCGTGATGTATTTAAAAAGTTCGGATTTCTTCCTATAGAAACTCCATCGATGGAGAATTCAGCTACATTGATGGGAAAGTATGGTGAAGAAGGTGATAAGTTGATTTTTAAAATTCTGAATTCAGGAGATTTCTTAAAAGATTCAGATCAGGAATTATTATCGAATAAAGATTCAAAGAAGGTAACATCATCTATTTCAGAAAAGGCATTGCGTTATGATTTAACAGTTCCGTTTGCACGTTATGTGGTGATGCATCAAAATGAAATTATATTTCCGTTTAAGCGTTATCAAATTCAACCTGTATGGCGTGCCGATCGTCCGCAGAAAGGTAGATACAGAGAGTTTTATCAATGCGATGCTGATGTGATAGGTTCCAATTCATTGTTGAATGAAGTGGAGTTAATTATGTTGATTGATGAAGTGTTTGAACGATTAGGGTTGAAGATCACAGTGAAAGTAAATAATAGAAAAATATTATCAGGCATTGCAGAAATAATTGGAGAAGCTGATAAAATAATTGATATCACTGTTGCCATAGATAAGCTAGATAAAATTGGAGTTGATAAAGTAAAAGAGGAATTGCTTTCGAAAGGATTAAGTGAAAAAGCAATTAATCAAATTGAACCATTGTTAATGTTTCAAGGAAGTGATCAACAGAAACTCGATTTATTGAAAAATATGTTGGCTGTATCTGTTATCGGATTAAAAGGAATTGAAGAAGTTGAAGCTATTTTTGAATATGCCACAACGTTAGCAATGACACACACTAAATTGGAGGTAGATATCACTTTGGCTCGCGGATTAAATTATTATACTGGAGCAATATTCGAGGTGATTGTAAATGATGAACGATCTACTTTTTCAAGTAGCATTTGTGGTGGTGGTCGTTATGATGATCTTACTGGAATTTTCGGATTGCCGAATATGTCGGGTGTTGGAATTTCATTTGGCGCTGATCGTATTTATGATGTGTTAGAAGAAGCAAATCTTTTTCCTGAAGATGCAGCATCAACAACTAAACTTTTAATTGTTGATTATGCCAATGATATTCCTTTAGCATTATCAATTTTGAAACAAGTAAGAGATGCAAACATTGCCGCTGAATTGTATCCTGATGAAACAAAAAAATTTCCTAAGCAAATGGATTATGCAGAAGCAAGAAAAATTCCATTCGTAGTAATTTTATCGAAATCAAATACCAACGAAGTGGAAGTAAAGGATATCCGTACTGGTAAAAAGGAAATGATTTCATTAATTGATCTTGTGAATTTTATTAAGTAAAAATTAGTCAAATTAAATTTATTAAATATTCTTAGCGTAATGATTCATTCAATTTCATCTTCTGCAATTTCATTCGAAACCATTGATGCAATTTTTAAATCTAATGGTAAATTGCAATTGAGTGAAGAAGCAATTCAACGAATAGCAACATGTAGAAATTACCTTGATAAAAAGTTAGAAGGAAACGAATCGATTTATTACGGCATCAATACCGGTTTTGGCTCGTTGTATAATAAATCAATTTCTAAAAATGATCTTGGTCAGTTGCAAGTGAATTTGATGATGTCGCATGCATGTGGAGTAGGTGAGGAGGTACCTGCTGAAATTGTGAAGTTGATGTTGTTATTGAAAATACAAGGAATGTCGTATGGCAATTCTGGTGTGCAAGTTGAAACTGTAAAATTACTTATTGAATTTTTTAATAATGATATTCTTCCTGTAATTTATGAGCAAGGATCATTGGGAGCTTCTGGTGATTTAGCGCCTTTAGCACATCTCTGTTTGCCATTAATTGGTTTAGGTGAAGTAACAGTTAATGGCGTAAAAATGTCAGGTGCAGAAGCATTAAAGAAATTTAATCTGCAACCTGTTAAACTTCGTTCAAAGGAAGGTTTAGCATTATTGAATGGAACACAATTCATGAGTGCTTATGCTGTTTGGTCGATGCTACAATCGAAACGTTTAGAACGGATAGCAGATGTTGTTGGTGCATTGTCATTAGAAGGTTTCGACGGACGCATTGAGCCATTTCATGAATTGATTCATGCTATTCGTCCACATGCAGGACAAATAAATACTGCTAAACGTTTTCGTGAATTGTTAAGTGGTAGTGAATTGATCGCTCATCCAAAAGTACATGTTCAAGATCCATATTCGTTTCGTTGTATACCGCAAGTACATGGCGCAACTAAGGATGCAATAGATTTTATTGCGAATTCATTTACTACAGAAATTAATTCTGTTACTGATAACCCTACAATTTTTCCCGACGAAGATTTAATTATCTCCGCAGGTAATTTCCATGGTCAACCACTAGCATTGCCATTAGATTTTCTTGCAATTGCGTTAGCAGAATTAGGAAGTATTAGTGAGCGAAGAACTTATCAATTGATAAGTGGCTTGCGAGGTTTACCTGCATTTTTAGTTGCGAATCCTGGATTAGATTCAGGATTTATGATTCCGCAATATACTGCTGCTTCAATTGTAAGTCAGAATAAACAATTATGTACTCCTGCTTCTGTTGACTCTATCGTTTCTTCTAACGGACAAGAAGATCATGTAAGCATGGGTTCAAACGCAGCTACGAAATTATATCGAGTAGTAAATAATCTTGAAAAAATTCTTGCTATTGAATTAATGAATGCATCACAAGCACTATATTTCCGTAACCCATTAAAAACATCTACAAAACTTGAATCTGTTCTTGCTGCCTTTCGTAAGGAAATTCCAATTGTAGAAAAAGATCGTGTATTGTATCTTGATATCCACCGTAGTATTGAATTTCTTCGCAGCTTCAGTTTTGAAAATATTGTTGCATAAGTTTATATTCTAATTAAATTTATTTTATTAGAAGTTGTAGTCACCAAAATTTCGATTTCTTAGAACAAATATAGGCACAGGCTTAGCAATTAGTAAGGAATTTATAGAGGCTCAAGGAGGTAAAATCTCTTTAGAATCAGAGTTAGGTATGGGTTGTGAATTTAAATTTGTTTTGCCTAAGGCATAAATTATTTGCTTTTTTTAAAATTTACTTATTTTATCAGGTATTTTAATAACCTTTGTAGCAGAATTTTGTTACCAAAATAAGATGTATCTACCAATTCCTTCCTTTCTAAAAAATTTATTCTATCCAATACTAAAGAAGATGTCGAAAAAAGAATATCTGTTTGCTCCTGAAAAAAATACCCCACTCGTTTCTTTATTTGATATTAAAGTAAAAACTATTGATGGAGAGGAGATTTTACTTTCAAAATTTATAGGCAAGAAATTATTGATTGTGAATACTGCTTCTGAATGTGGATTCACACATCAATATGTTCAATTACAAGAATTATTTTTGAAGAATAATATTGTTGTTCTTGGTTTTCCTAGTAATGATTTTGGTGCTCAAGAACCTGGAAGCGAAGAGGAGATTAAAACTTTTTGCGAAATGAAATATCACGTTACATTTCCAATGTTTGAGAAAACAAATGTAAAGAGTGATGTTGTTCATCCGTTATATCAATGGCTTAGTGATCCTCAAAAAAATGGATGGAACTCGCAAGCCCCAACGTGGAATTTCTGTAAATATTTAATTGATGAAAATGGAAAATTACTTAAATTCTTTAATGCTTCTGTTGATCCGCTCGACGAAGAAATAATTGGATAATATGGAAAAGATTATTGAAGTTCGCGGACTGAATAAATCCTATGGATCATTCAAAGCAGTTGATAGTCTTGATTTGGATGTTTACAAAGGAGATGTGTTTGGTTTTCTTGGTCCAAATGGTGCGGGTAAAAGTACAACTATTCGAATGTTAGTTTCATTGATTAAACCAACAGAAGGTACAATTAATATTTTCGGTCAAAATTTGTTTAATCATCGTAGTGCTGTTTTGCGACGTATTGGATGTATCGTTGAGAAGCCTGATTTTTATAATTATTTATCTGCTAAAAAAAATCTTGAACTTTTAGCAAATTTGAGCGGACTTACTTTAAAGAAAAATAAAATTTCTGAGCTTTTAGAATTCGTTGGTTTGAAGAGTAGGGGAGATGATTTAGTGAAAACGTATTCACATGGCATGAAGCAGCGTTTAGGTTTAGCACAAGCTCTAATTCATGATCCGGAGTTAATCATCTTGGATGAACCAACAACAGGTTTAGATCCCCAAGGAATTATTGATATTCGAAATCTAATTTTATTTCTCAGCAAGGAGCAAAAGAAAACAATTTTTTTATCCTCACATATTTTATCAGAGCTAGAACTAATTGCAAATCGACTTGCAATAATTAACAAAGGTGTGACTGTTGCTCAAGGAGAATTAAAAACCATTTTGCATGATAACGATCGTATTGTCACAATAAAAATTGATAGAATTGAAGAAGCACTAATTGCAATTAATAATTCTGTTTGGAATACACATTTTAAAGAACGAACGGAAGAAGGTCTTTCGTTCCAATTGCATCTAGATCAAATTCCCTTGTTAAATATTTTTCTAATAGAAAATGGTTTTTCTGTTTACGCCATTGAATCTCGTCGGCAACTTGAAGATTTTTTCTTGAAATTAACAGTGAGTACAGAAAAGATGCAAATCCATTAATTGTTTTTAATCTAATTTATTTGAATTATAAATTAAACTTCAATTGTAATATTCAAGAGGCCAATGGAAATCTGAAATGAAATTCATTCACAAATATCCATTGGCAAATTGGCATATTGAAAAATTAGCACATTGATTTATTCCTTATCCAAAAATGAATATCTATAATTTGTAGCTGGTACAAAAGTTTCTTTAATTGTACGAGGAGAAACCCAACGTAATAAATTAATCATTGATCCTGCTTTATCATTTGTTCCTGATGCTCTTGCTCCTCCAAAAGGTTGTTGTCCAACGACTGCGCCAGTGCATTTGTCATTAATATAAAAGTTACCTGCTGCATGAACTAATTTTTTTAGTGCAAGTTCTACCGCATAACGATCTTTCGAAAGAATCGCTCCCGTTAAAGCATACGTTCCTGTTTTGTCTACGAGTTCGCAGGTCTCTTCAAATTTATTTGCATCGTAAACATATATCGTTAATACTGGGCCAAATATTTCTTCACACATCGTTACATAATTTGGATCTTTTGTAACGATAACAGTTGGACGAATAAAATATCCTTTCGATTTATCATACGTCCCGCCAGTGATGATTTCTACATTCGGATTTTTCTTTGCATCATCAATATATTTTGCAATCTTATCAAATGATTTTTCATCGATAACTGCATTGATAAAATTTTCAAAATCTTCGGTAGGTCCCATCTTCATACTTTCCAAATCTTTTATTAAACCTGCCTTTACATCAGGCCATAAATTTGTTGGAATATAAGCACGAGAAGCTGCCGAACATTTTTGTCCTTGGTATTCAAATGCTCCTCTGCTTAAAGCTGTAATAACTTCTAGTGCATTCGCAGAAGAATGCGCCATGATAAAATCTTTACCACCAGTTTCACCAACGATACGCGGATAAGATTTATACTTTGCAATATTTTCTCCAATGGTTTTCCATATTCCTTGGAATACTCCTGTTGATCCAGTAAAATGTATTCCAGCAAAATCAGGATGACTTAAAATCACATCACCAGCTGTACTTCCTGCAACAAAAACTAAATTAATTACACCATTTGGTAATCCTGCTTCCATAAATACTTCCATCAATACTTGTGCAGCATAAATTTGTGTGAAAGCAGGTTTCCAAACAACTGTGTTTCCCATTAGTGCTGCTGATGTTGGAAGATTTCCAGAAATCGCAGTGAAATTAAATGGAGTTAACGCAAATACAAATCCTTCTAGCGGACGTTGTTCAACACGATTGTAAACTCCTTTCGAAGAGATCGGTTGTTGCATATAAATTTCGCGCGCATATTGAACATTGAAACGAAGAAAATCAATCATCTCACATGCTGCATCAATTTCTGCTTGATATGCATTTTTACTTTGTCCAAGCATGGTTGCTCCGTTAATCTTTGCACGATAAGGACCTGCAAGAAGTTCTGCTGCTTTTAAAAATATAGAAGCACGTTGCTCCCAATCCATATTTGCCCAATGCTCTCTCGCCTTTAATGCAGCATTAATTGCTAACGTTACATGCGAAGCATCACCAATAGAATAACGACCTAACAAATGTTGATGATCGTGTGGCGGACGCAAATCACCCTTCTTATCAGTGTGCACTGCTTTTCCATCAATGTACATTGGTACATCAATTACTTCGCTACGCATTGAAGCTAAAGCAGCTTTAAGTGATTTTCTTTCGGGACTACTAGGAGCATAATCGAGAACAGTCTCATTAATTGCTACAGGCATGTTATAAATTCCGTTTGCCATAAGGGTGTTTTTTAATTTGTAAGAGGCGCAAAGGTAAGCAACTCTTAGTCTGTGATCGATATAATGTTATCAATATTTATTATCATAATTTTCAGAAAGAAAAAAAGTGATTTTTTATAATGTTACCTGTTCAATCATTTTACTTGCTGTATAAATAAGATAGGCTTCCGTTTCTTCTATGCCAGTTTTTTGAAGCAATGAAGCATACAATCTTACTTGATGATGATATTTTTCATCTGTAATACCTGTTTTAAAATCGATAATGATAGCTTTTTTCTTATTTAACAATACGCGATCTGGTCGATGACTTAAACCATTTTCATCACATAATTCAGGTTCGTTTTTGATGTGATATGAATTATCATTCCAGCCTTTTGCATCCATTAAATCCCATACTTGTTCAACAGTTTGTTTTAAATTTGCGAGTAACAATTTATCTGCATTTAGTTGATGTGTTACACTTAAACGGTGAATAGCATTAGCAATTTCTGATTTATTTTTAATTTGCGATAAGACGCTATGAACATAATTACCAAAAATTATTTCATCGGATTCGTAACGAACGAGCAACGAAGGAATGCTTGCTTTTTTATCTGGACTTACATTAAGCGCCTCAGCAATTTTTGATGAAGGATTGTATAAAGAATTTTTTGTTGTTTCTTCTTTTTTCTTTTTAGCAACCGTTGGTTCACCAATAAGAATATGTTTTGTATCATTAATGTTGAGCAATCCACCCCATTCACTATCTGACCCTAATGCTTCTAAAATTAATGATCCAACATTCCCACTCTTTGCTTTGTTTGATCCAAATATATGTAACTGATTTTCTGCTCTAGTAAAGGCTACATAAAGTAAATTCAAATTATCTAAATAGGTTTCTTCGCATTCTGTAATATAGTCTTCAGCAAAAACAGTTTTCATTAAATTTTGCGAAGGACTAATTGGTAATTTTTCCATTTCATTGAATGGATTAACTTCTGTTCCAAACCATAAAACTGATTTAATATTTGGTACAATCGACCAATCTGCAAATGGAATGATTACTACCGGAAATTGTAATCCCTTAGAACGATGAATAGATAGTATTCGAATTGCATTCGTTGCTTGCGGAATTTCAACACTCCAATTTTTTGTTTCTACATTTTTATCCCACCATTTTAAAAATTCAAAAATACCTGTACCATTAGAAGATACAAATCCTAAAATAATATCTGTAAAATGATCAATAAACGGTTCAGGTTTTTGCAAACCACTTAATTGCAATAGTTGATAAAATGCAAGATCTAATGGTAATGATAATAACGCATATCGTTTTGATAATAAAACTTCATTCGACCAGTTTGTTGAATCATCTTTTATTTTATTAGCATCAAAAGGGATCTCGTATTTATTTAAAAACAATTTTTTAGTAATGAAATAATTTATCTCACTTTGTAAGAATATGTTTTTTCCATTAAGAATTAAACGTAAACAATTAAGTAAAAAACGAATTTGAATATTCGTGGAAAGCATCAATGAATTAGGAGCAATAAAATCATATTCTTGATGATGTAAAAGAAAATCGGAAATAGTTTTTTCATGATTACGTGTTCTTACCAATATGGCAATATCGCGCAATTCGTATCCTTGAGCAATTGAATTTTTAATGGTATTATTCAATTGAATTAATGCTTTTTCTTTCCACGTTTCTTCTGCTTCATTATCCGAATTTTCCTCTGCTTTTTTGTTAGCGTTAGAAGGAGAATCGAAGAAATACAATTCTATCATTCCACCTTTTGCATCATCAGATTTTACCTGTTGCTCAATCTCTCCAATGCCATAAGCCTGATTTATTAAAGATGGATTTGAATTGTTTAATGTGCCCATTACTTGTGCAGCCAATGAGAAAAATTTATTGTTAAAGTTTACTATATTTTCAAGACTTCTATAATTGGTATCTAATTTTAATTCTTTAGTTACACTTGCAAATGAAGCGAATTCGTTTTTTACTCCTGATAATAATAGATGCATGTTTCCACCTCTCCAACGATAAATAGATTGTTTAGCATCACCAACAAGTAATACATCATTTCCTTCTCCTAAAGAATTACTTATTAATGGTTTTAATATTTGCCATTGCTCAGAACTTGTATCTTGAAATTCATCGATAAATAAATGTTTAAAAGTGTTTCCAGATTTTTCGTAGATAAATGAAGCGTCATTATCTTGTACCATTTCACGCAGCATACGAGTTGTATCTGACAAAAGAAACAGTTGAAATTCGTCTCGAAATCCTTTAAGCTTTTCATTTAATGATCCAGATATTCCAGCGAGATAAATCATTTTCAATACTTCGCAAGCAGAAAGATAACGTAACTCTTCTTCTTTGTAAAAATCGAGTGCTTGGCAAAGTAGAGGATGAATGATTTCTGTTGCAAATGAAACTAGCTTTTCATCCTTTTGGTTTGTTTTCGAAATTAGCGATGTTGGATCCTCTAGCGCTTTTTCAACACGAGTCCCAATTTCATAACTTTTAGATGTGATGATCTTATTTGATATCTTATAGAAAAAGTTTATTGCACCTGTTTTTCCATACGAAAATGATTCTAATGAATAATTATTAGCAGCAATGGAATTCACACCTTCAGTTCCAATACTTCTTAACGTGTTTTCTACGTTATCACGAATCTTCTTTAGTTCATTTATTAAGAGAATGATCGCATCTGGATTACTATTTACAGCTTGTTGATGTGCATCATTATTTATTAAAATTTGTTTGGTAGTATTTTTTAAATCTGGAATTATGTTCCATGACTTCCCTTGATCAATTTTATGAGCTAATAAATCTTGAAGCCAATCGGTAATTATTTTATTTCTACCCGCTTCAGATAATAATTGTGTACTGATCGCTTCGCAGATTGCATCTAAGTCTAATTCAATTTCATATTTAACGGGTAGATGCAATTCACGTGCAAGTGTTCTTGCTAATATTTGAAAATAACTATCTATAGTGGAAACGGAAAAGGACGAATAGTCATGTAAAATAAGTAAAAGTATTTCTTTAGCATTTTTTCTAATAACGTCCTCACTGAGCTTAGTGATATCAATTAAATAACTAAGATGTGAGGAATATGTGCCGTTTGATAATATGTCTAATT
>JBBRAW010000095.1:0-14276 GCA_038206385.1 Bacteroidia bacterium
ACATCAGATTCGCTTAGTTCAATGTATTTAACTGTAAATAATGCAACGTTAGGTTCGGCGATTTTAAATTGGAATGAAATGCATACTTCTCCGTATGCTCCAATATCTGGATTGTATAGAATTTATCGCAGAACTCCTCCCGTAGGTCTTTATACGCAAATTGGAACTTCAGCAACAAATACATATACCGATGCAATCACTATTTGCAGTGTTCCTTATGAATATCGTGTTGATGTTGATAATTCTGTTGTTGGATGTACTTCTTCCTCTAATGCTGCTGATTCAGTATTTACCTACATAGGAAATGTTATTGCAAATCCTAAGTTGTATTGCGCTAATGTTGAAGACAACGGTCAAGTAACATTGTCATTCGGACAACCAGCTGGTTCGGATTTCACCAATTATAATGAATACGAAGTTTGGAGAAATGATGGAACAGGTTGGTCATTGCTAGATTCAGTACAAAATTTATTAAGTGTTAACTACCTCGATAAATTTGCGAATGCTAATAACCAATCGTACAGTTATTATATGATAACGCAATCAGGATGTACTGGTCAGGTTGATAACGGAACTACGAGTGATACATTAAAAACAATTTACCTTACTGTTGCACCAACACTTGGTACGGCTAACTTAAATTGGAGTGCATTGCAAACACCGTTATCGATAGGCAATTCCGATTATACGGTTTATTCAACTTATAACAATACTGGTGCGTTATTGCAATATGGTAATACGTCTAATTTAAATTATACACAAAATATTATTAATTGTGATACAGCTATTACGTATCAAATAAAGGTTAATCATATTAGCGGTTGTTATTCAAATTCAAATAAAGCTGATAGTACATTTACTTATTTAGGAAATGTAATCGATAATCCTGAATTACGATGTGTAAATGTGAATAGTAATGGATCAATTCAATTAACGTGGCAAAATCCCACACCTTCAAGTTGGGTAAACTTTAATCAGTACAATCTTTATAGCAATAATGGATCAGGCTTTGTTTTAAAAGATTCTATTGATCCTTATGCTGTAAATACCTATTCTGATTTAACAGCAAATGGAAATGCGGGCTCAGTAGGATATTATTTAATAACAAAATCAGGATGTACAGGACAAGTTGATACATCAACAATAAAGACAATATTAAATAGTATCTTCTTAAAAGTTACTGGTGCTGGAAATAATATCGCAACACTTAATTGGAATGCTCTACGTACTCCAAATTTAGGAACCGCAGCAACAGGTTATAAAGTTGAACGTGAAATGCCAGGTGGTTCAGGAAATTGGAGTGTAATAAATCCATCATTTGTAGGTACTACATTCAACCAAACATTAGATTCAATATGTATTGATTCAGTTAATTATAGAGTGAGTATTGGTGATGCTTTAGGTTGCAACTCTAATTCAAATGTTGATGGAGAAATTTTCGTTGACAATTCTATTCCTGATGCTCCAATATTACATTGTGCTTCTGTATTATTAAATGGTGATGTAAATTTAACATGGTCACTTCCTGCTGATACAGCGCATGAATTTAATAGCTATCAGATTTATGCTTCTACAAATATTAATGGGCCTTACAACGTTGTAGATAGCATCTTTAATTACGCTACAACGAACGCAATAATTTCTGGTTTAAATGCACAAACGAATCCAGTGTACTTTAATATTAAAACAAGATCGGGTTGTGGCGTTCAATATTCACCCGCTTCGGATACTTTAAAAACGATTAAAGTAAAAGTGCTTAATAATAATGGTGTAGCAATTATTACTTGGAATCCATTAGCTCCTTATGTAGCTGGTTCAAATACAAGTTATGATATCTTTAAAGAATATCCATTAGGAAATTGGACATTGATCGATAACGTTCCTGCTCCAATCTATCAATATTTAGATACCATAAATGTTTGCCAAGCTGTTATCAATTATAGAGTACAAACTACTGATATTACTGGATGTGTTTCTTCTTCTTCTATTGATGGTGATTTATTCCGTGATCTAACAAAACCTTTTGCTGCATTGTTGGATACTGTAAGTTTAAATCCAGCAGCTCCATCAAATATTAGCATTAGTTGGTTACCTAGTACATCGGGAGATGCGCAAGGATATATCGTCTATTTGTTTAACGGTGCCTCGTGGGATTCAATAGGTGCAGTGAATGGAAAAAATAATTTGAATTTTGCTCATATCAATCCAGCTGCTGCAAATGCTCCTCAACTTTATAGTATTGCAACGTTCGATAGTTGTGGTAACGTAAGTAATATCGGTACAGCGCATAATACAATGTTCTTAACTGCTAAGTTGGATATTTGTAGAGCTGCAATTGATGTACGTTGGAATCCATACATTCACATGATTGGCGGCGTTGGAAATTACAATGTTTATATGAGTGAAAATGGTGGTGCATTTAGTTTATTAGCTACTGTTCCTTCAAACAATATATCCTATAGTCATACAACACTTACTAAAGGGTCAACCTATTGTTATTATGTTCAAGCGCAAGGAAATTTTGCAACGAGAACTGCTACTTCAACAAGTGCTTGTGAATACGCAAATCTACTTACAGAACCTACATTTAGTTATCTTAAAAAAGCTACTGTTTTAGATGTTCGCAAAGTTTTAGTGGAGTGCTTAGTAGATACTGCGAATGACCCCGATGTATCTCGTTACAAATTGCAGCGATCTACAGAAAAGTTAGGACCATTTACTACTGTTGGTGTTTCTGCCTTTACCGGACAACCAATTATTAGTTTCACTGATTATACCGCAAGAACAGAACAGTTTAGTTATTTCTATCGTGTACTCACTATTGACTCTTGTGGCAATGAAGTGCTAATAAGTAATTTAGGTCGAACATTATTATTAAGTGGTCGCGGTGAATTCAATTTAACGAATCGCTTGTTCTGGAATGATTACGAAGAATGGCCAGGAAGTGTTAAAAACTACTCTGTGTTTAGAAAAGTAGATGATATTTGGGAAACAATTCCTGTAAATAGTAACCTTGGATTTGGATTTACTGAATTCATCGATGATGTTTCTGGATTATATCAGAAGTCGGGAAAATTCTGCTACCGTATTGAAGCTTATGAAAATGCTGGAAATCCTTACGGATATACCGATACAAGTGTTTCCAATGAATTCTGCATAATACAAGAACCACACTTGTTTATGCCAAATGCATTTACACCAAATGGTAAAAACCCAGTGTTATTACCACAACATGTTTTCATTGATATTAATAAATTCTTCTTTGTAGTTTATAATAGATGGGGACAAAAAGTTTTCGAATCTAGTGATCCGAAAATTGGTTGGGATGGTACTTACAATGGTGATTCTGCACCTGCCGGAACCTATGTATACAATGTTAGGATTTACGGAACGAATGGTCTAGAAGTTGAGAAAAATGGCTCGGTGACCTTACTTCGATAATTAATCTTTAAGTTTTCAAAAAAGCCCTGTAGTATCTACTACAGGGCTTTTTTAAAATTACACTAGCTCAATTTCATTACCATTTTAAAAGAAGATTAATAATTCCCATTCCATAAAATTTTATTGATCGATAATATTAACTTTGACCGCCAATTAGAAGATCCTTTACATGAAAAAAAATATGGCAAAATTTATTGGCGAAGGACTAACGTATGATGACGTTTTACTAGTTCCAGCCTACTCCGAAGTAATGCCTCGGGACACTGACACTTCCAGCTTTTTTACTCGAAAAATTCCCATCAACACTCCTGTTATTGCAGCAGCAATGGACACTGTTACTGAGTCGGCAATGGCAATAGCAATGGCACACGAAGGTGGAATGGGTGTTTTACACAAAAACATGAGTATTGAGTTACAAGCTGCTGAAGTTCGTAAGGTGAAACGCAGTGAAAGTGGTATGATTCAAGATCCAGTAACCCTGAACGAAGATGCTACCATTGGCGATGCACAAACATTGATGCGCGACAATAAAATTGGTGGAATTCCAATTGTTAATCCATCAGGTAAATTGGTAGGTATTTTAACTAACCGAGATCTGCGCTTTGAAAAGGATTTGAAGAAAAAAGTAAGTCTGGCAATGACAAAAGGTAACCTGATTGTGAGTGTTGGAACTACCAGTTTGCAAAAGGCAGAATTGATTTTACAACAACATAAAATTGAGAAACTTCCGGTAGTAGATAAATCTGGAAAACTAATCGGGCTTATCACCTATAAGGATATTCTTAAATTCAAATCTCGCCCACATTCCTGTAAGGACGAACTTGGTCGTTTGCGTGTTGCTGCAGCTGTAGGCGTTACTGGTGATGTACTTGATCGTGTAAAAGCACTTGTAAATGCAGGTGTAGATGCTGTGGTTATTGATACTGCTCATGGTCATTCAAAAGGCGTTATCGAAACACTTAAAAAAGTAAAAAAATCTTATCCTAACCTTCAAATTGTTGTTGGGAATATTGCAACTGGTGATGCTGCAAAAGCCCTCGTTAAAGCTGGTGCAGATGCTGTAAAAGTTGGAATTGGACCTGGTTCCATTTGTACTACAAGAGTTATTGCTGGAGTTGGTGTTCCGCAACTTTGGGCGGTATATGAAGTAGCACAAGCTTTAAAAGGAACAGGAATTCCAATTATTGCTGATGGCGGAATTCGATTTACTGGCGATGTTGCTAAAGCGATTGCAGCTGGAGCAAGCTCCGTTATGATAGGATCAATGCTAGCAGGAACTGAAGAAGCTCCAGGAGAAGCAATGATTTATGAAGGGAGAAAGTTTAAAGTTTATAGAGGAATGGGCTCTATTGATGCAATGAAAGAAGGCTCTAAGGACCGTTATTTTCAAGATGCAGAAGATGATATCAAAAAATTAGTGCCTGAAGGAATTGTGGGAAGAGTACCTTACCGAGGAACAGTTGAAGAAGAAATTTATCAACTAAGAGGTGGACTAAAAGCATCTATGGGTTATTGTGGTGCAAAAAATATTAAGGACCTTCAGCAAGCACAATTTATTAGAATCACCTCGAGTGGAATCAAAGAATCACATCCACATGATGTTTCAATTACTAGAGAAGCGCCAAATTATAAACGTTAATTTGAAGCAGGAATTCACTTTGATAATAGTAATTTGATGCCTACTTTTATTTGGATTTTATCACTAGAATTCTAATTCATAAAAGGTTCATTAATTCCTTTATAATTCAGAAGGTTAAAGACTTGTCTTTTACTACATTTGCCTTCCTATAAAAAAATATAGCATACACCTATGAAGAAAGACATATTAATTGCTGTTCTGGCTACACTCGCTCTGAATTTTCAAGTTTCGGCGCAAACGAAAACAAAAGGAAAAACTGCTGCGAAGCCAACAACTGCTGTAAAAGCTACTCCTGTTCCGCCTCCCGTTTCAACTGCTGTTGATCCTCAATTATTACTAATTGGTGGTGAGCCCGTTTTGAAATCTGAATTCGAACGTGTTTTTAGAAAGAACAACCGTGATAGCGTTTATACCGAAACTTCTATCCGTGAATACCTCGACCTTTACATCAATTACAAGCTGAAAGTAAAAGAGGCAGAAGCACTTAAACTTGATACTAGTGAGTCTTTTATGAACGAACTCGCTGGTTATCGCAAGCAATTAGCTCAGCCATATCTTACAGATAAAGAAGTGAACGAATCACTTATTAAGGAAGCGTATGAACGTTTGAAAAAAGATGTTCGCGCAAGTCATATCCTTTTGAAGATGGATGCAAACGCTTTACCGAAAGATACCGTTGCGGTTTATAATCGAATTATGAAAATTCGTGAAATGATTATGAAAGGTGCTGACTTTGGCAAGATGGCAAAAGATTCTTCCGAAGATCCATCAGCAACGGAAAATCGTGGTGACCTTGGATATTTTACAGGAATGCAAATGGTTTATCCTTTCGAATCGGTAGCCTTTACTTCTAAAATTGGTCAGGTATCGATGCCTGTTCGTACGCGTTTTGGATATCACTTAATTAAGGTTGCTGATGTTCGTGATGCTCAAGGTGAAGTTCATGTTGCACATATCATGATTCGTATTCCTAAAGATGCTTCTGATAGTGCGCTTAAAGCAGAAGAAGTTACAATCAAATTAGCAATGGCTGCTCTTAAAAGCGGAATGCCTTGGGATACTGCAGTTGTTAAATTTAGTGAGGATAAAGGCTCTGTAAAACGTGGTGGAGAATTGCCATGGTTTGGAACAGGTAGAATGGTGCCAGAATTTGAAAAAGCTGCATTTGCATTAACTGCTGATGGCGACTATAGTCAACCAATAAAAACTTCTTACGGATGGCATATTATTCGTCGTTTAGAGCGTAGAGGGATTCCAGCATTCGATGATAAGAAAGCAGAATTAAAGCAAATGATTGCGCGTGATAGCAGAAATGAAGCGAGTAAAATTAGCATGGTAAATAAAATCAAGAAAGATTATCAGTTTAAAGAAGTTCCAAAAACGAAAGATGAATTTTTAGCAATCCTTGATACAAACCTTACGAATGGAGAATGGGATTTAAATAAAGCGGAGAAGTTTGTAAAGCCATTGTTTTCTTTAACTGATGGCACTACTCCTACTTCCTACACACAACAAGATTTTGCGAAATATATTTCTACACATCAAACCAAACGTCCTGCAGTTCGTCCTTTAGTAATTGGAAATGAAATGTACAATGATTGGGTTTCTGATGCTTGTATCGCATACGAAGAAAGTCGTTTAGATAAAAAATATCCTGAATTTAAAAATTTAATGAAGGAGTACCGCGATGGAATTTTACTTTTTGATCTTACTGATAAAATGGTTTGGAGCAAAGCAGTAAAAGATACTGTTGGTCTTGAAGAATTTTATACTAAGAATAAAAATAATTACATGTGGGGCGAGCGTGCAGATGTAACAATTTATACATGTTCCAATGCGAAAGCTGCTTCAGATCTGCGTAAACAATTAGCAAAAGGAAAGAAAACTGCTGATCAAATTATCTCTGATATCAATAAGAATACTGCAAATGCAGTTTCAAAGCGTGAAGCACGATATTCAAAAGGGGATGAAATGTTAAATGGTGTTGATTGGAAATCAGGATTGAGTAACGATGTAAGCCGTGGTGATCAAGTATTCATTTTTGATTTCAAAAAGATGATTGCTCCTGAACCAAAAGATTTAGATGATGCTAAAGGATTAATCACAGCAGACTATCAAACATATCTAGAAAAAGAATGGATTTCTAGCTTGAAAAAGAAATATCCAGCACAAGTAAATAACGAAGTACTTCAAACTCTTTGGAGAAAATAATTGCAGATTAAAACTTTAAAAGTGGAGGCATCCGGCTATACTACGTCGAAAATTTGGCTAGGTATTATCGGATGCCTTTTTGTTTTTACTTTTTCCTGTAATAAATTTAAAAAGGAAGACAATAAAAACTCGGAAAAAATAATTGCTCGTGTTTATAGTCGTAATTTAACACTTGCTGATGTAAAGAATATCGTCCCTAAAGGAACTTCGCACAACGATAGTATAACCATCATTCGAAATTATATACAGAATTGGGCGCGTCAGCAAGTAGTTTTAAAGAAAGCAGAGGATAACTTAAGTACCGACGATAAAGATGTAGAAAAAAAGCTGGAAGAATATCGCAACTCCTTAATTACTTATATCTACGAAAGTGAATTAATTCGTCAGAAAATAGATACCTCCATTAATGATCAAGAAATCGAAAGTTATTATAATGAGCATCCGAATAATTTCCAGCTGAAGGATAACATCATTAAAGTACTCTATCTTCGTGTTCCGAAAAATGCTCCTAAATTGGATAAAGTTCGGAATTGGTACAAATCAGATAGCCCAAAAGATAGAAAGCAGTTGGAAGAATATTGTTTCCAATTTGCACAAGATTATAATTTCAATGATAGTGATTGGTTGCTTTTTGATGATCTCTTAAAAAAAGTACCAATTGAAACGTATGATAAAGAGCAGTTTCTTAGAAATAACCGTTTTATTGAAATTCCAGATTCAAACACAATTTATTTAGTAAATATTAAAGGTTTTAAAATAAAAGAAAGTCAGTCACCGTTAAGTTTCGAGCGTGACAATATTCGTAATCTCATTATCAACAAACGTAAGCTAGATATGATCCGTGACATGGAAAAAGCTGCTTATGATAACGCCCTTAAAGACCATGAAGTGGAGTTCTTCATCACTAAAAAATAAATTACTATTACAGGTATTTTTTGCTGGTTTTCTTCAAATTGCCAGTGCCCAGCCGGGTACTGGAGTTGTGGTTGATCAAGTAGCAGGAATTGTTGGAAATGCAGTAGTACTTCGTTCAGAAATCGAATCGCAATATCAACAATATACCCAGCAAGGAAATTACGGTGGCAATGATTTACGTTGTCGAATTTTCGATCAATTATTATTAAACAAGCTTCTTTTAAATCAAGCAAATATTGATAGTTTGGTTGTTACAGATGACCAAATAAATCAAAAAATTGATAATAATTTAGCGTATTACATTCAACAATTAGGTTCGGTTGAAAAGTTAGAGGCATTTTATGGTAAGTCGGTTATAGAGGTAAAAGAAGAATTTAAACCATTAGTGAAAGATCAATTATTAGCGCAGCAAATGCAAGGTAAAGTGACGAAAGGTGTATCGGCATCTCCTGCTGATGTAAAAGCATTTTATGAACATGTTCCTAAAGATAGTTTACCGTTAGTAAATGCTGAAGTGGAATACAGTATGATCATCCATAATGTTGCAGTAAGTGAAGATCAAAAAAATAAGGCTAAAGATCAGTTAACAGAAATCCGTAATCGCATTTTAAAAGGGGAAGAATTTAGTACGTTGGCTATTTTATATTCGCAAGATAAAGAGAGTGCAAAGCAAGGTGGCGAATTAGGATTTGTGAATCGTGGTGATCTTGTTCCGGCATTTGAAGCTGTTGCATTTCATCTAAAAAATAAAACAGAATTATCGGAAATTGTAGAGACGCAATTTGGGTTTCATATCATGCAATTGATAGAACGTAGAGGTGAGAAAATAAATGTTCGTCACATCCTGATAAAGCCAGAAACGAATACGGAAGATGTATTGAAAGCGCAAACATTAATGGATTCAATAGCAGTTGCCATTCGAGGTGGAACATTGAAATTTGCTGACGCTGCAGAACGTTTTTCGGATGATACTGACACTAAAATGAATGCTGGAAATGCAGTAAATTCCAGCAATGGTTCATCAAAATTTGAGACAGATCAAGTTGATGCAACAATTTTATTTCAACTTGATAAAATGAGCCTTGGTGAGATATCTAATCCAATGTCGATTTCTACCAAAGATGGTAAACAAGCGTATCAGATAATCATGTTGAAATCTAGAACTTCACCTCATCGTTTAAATCTAACCGACGATTATCAAAAATTACAAGAAGCAACGTTAAACGAGAAGCAGCAAAAAGCTATTGATGCGTGGCGGAACAAAAAGAAATTGCTAACGTACATAAAGATTACCGACGAATACAAAAACTGTGATTCATTGAAAGATTGGATCACTCAATAATTTAGTTTTTAGCAACATAAAATGACAACACAAAATACGTATGCTTCCGATGTAGAAGCAGTTGATGCACTACGTGATGCATATAAAGCGTTACGTGCCGAAATAGGCAAAGTAATTATTGGTCAGGATCAAGTAGTAAAGGATTCGCTGATATCGATTTTTAGCAATGGACATTGTCTTTTAGTGGGTGTTCCAGGATTAGCAAAAACATTGCTGGTAAATACTATTGCAAGTGTTTTAGGATTGAGTTATAACCGAATTCAGTTCACTCCCGATTTAATGCCGAGTGATATTATTGGAACGGAGATTCTTGATGAAAATCGTCAATTCAAATTTATCAAAGGACCTTTATTTGCAAATATTATTCTTGCTGATGAAATTAACCGTACACCACCAAAAACACAAAGTGCGCTATTGGAAGCGATGCAAGAACGTGCTGTAACAACTTCTGGAACAAGATATATTTTACCAAATCCATTTTTTGTATTAGCAACACAAAATCCTATTGAGCAAGAAGGAACGTATGCATTGCCTGAAGCACAATTAGATCGTTTCATGTTTAATGTGCAATTGGATTATCCTTCATTCGAAGAAGAAGTTCAAGTGGTGAAAAATACTACTAGCAATTATAATCCACAATTAAATAAAATTATAAGCGGTGATCAAATTCTTGAGTTTCAAAAATTGGTTCGTCGTATTCCAGTTCCTGATAATGTGTTGAATTACGCTGTTAAATTAGCTTCTAAAACTCGTCCAGGGACTCCTGAAGCAGCTGCAATCACGAAAGACTACATCAGTTGGGGAGCGGGTCCGCGTGCGTCGCAATACCTCGTAATTGGCGCTAAATGCAATGCTGTTTTAAATGGCAAATATTCACCCGATATTGAAGATGTAAAAGCGATTGCACCTGCGATATTACGTCATCGTATTGTGAAAAATTTCAAAGCAGAAGCGGAAGGTATTTCAATGGAAAGTATTATCGATTCATTGTTGAAAGGCTAAAAATAATTTCTAATTTTCTTCTTTTATTTCATTGCATAAATTTCGAAGAGAAAGTTCGCATCATAAATTGTTCGATACAGTTATTGATACCCTATTTCATTTTCACTTTCACCGTATTATTTTCCCACTTTTCTAAGTCTTCTAATTGCTCTGTGATTTTCTTTTGCCACTCTGGCTCAACTCCTGTTTCACCATGATGAGCGGCATCAAATTTATTTTGCTCTAATTGCAAATCATGAAAATAATTTTGATAAACTTGTTTTGCTACAGTATTATTTTTTGTTGTGGATAATTCACGTTTCATCATACGCGAATAAATTTCTGTGATATCAAAATGTGCTTGTTCATGCTCTAATGTTTGAATATTACTTGTATCGCTCATCCATGATTTTTCGGGCTCCATAAATGATAGAACAGTATAGGTTATATCATTATTGATTCGTTGAAATCCAAAATCGATTCCAGTAAAAATAAAACCTTCGAGTATTGATTTCTTTCCATGACCTAAATTACGTTCCGTACGTACATCAGGCGCTGGCTTTTCGAAATTGGCTCCCGTTAATCGCTGATGTAATGACCATGGAATTAACTTATCTTTACTTTGTGAAAATGAGAAATCGATCTTTAAAAAAAACGCAACAAAGAACAATACAATCCATTTAATTTTCGACATTAAATTCCTTTATCTTTAATAAATTTGAACGAGATAAATTTAGGTTTATTGCTAGATATTTTAACGTTTTCAAATAAATATAAAATATGAACATTTCATTTCATGGCGCAGCGCAAACAGTAACTGGAAGTAAACATCTAATAGAAACAGCGAAAGGAAAAAAAGTTTTGCTCGACTGTGGGCTGTTTCAAAATAAAGCAGCTGATAATGATACATTGAATCGAAATTTAGGTTTTATACCTGCCGAAATTGATTATATGATTCTCTCGCATGCGCACATGGATCATTCGGGATTAATTCCATTTCTAGTAAAATCTGGTTACACTGGTCCAATTTATTGTACTGCTGCTACGCTAGATTTATGCAAAATCATGTTAGCCGATAGCTCACACATCCAAGAAAATGATATTAGTTATGTAAATAAAAGGCGCAAGAAACATGGCCAGACTCTTTTAGAACCACTTTATGAACTTGAAGATGTTAACATTTGTATTAAGCAATTTGAAACTGTTAAACTTGATGAATGGAATAAAATTGATGATGCTATTCGTTTTATGTTAACGGATGCAGGACATATCTTAGGAAGTACTTGTGTGAACCTGGAATTTAACGAGCCTGATGGTCTTAAGAAAATTTTTTTCTCTGGTGATGTTGGAAGATATACGGATATTATTTTACGAGAACCTCAAGTATTTCCTCAAGCTGATGTGATCATTTGTGAATCCACTTATGGCGATCGTTTGCATGAAACAAGTGAAGATGCAGAATCACGTTTGTTGAAAGTAGTACTTGCCACTTGCGTTGATAGAAAAGGAAAATTAATAATTCCAGCTTTTAGTTTAGGACGAACACAAGAAGTAGTATATGCGTTGGATCGTTTAAATACAAAAGGCTTAATGCCGAAAGTTCCTGTATATATTGATTCGCCATTAGCAGTAAATGCAACTGCAATTATGCGAAAGCATACAGAATCATTTAACGCTGCTATAAAGGAATACATGAAAAAAGATTCTGATCCATTTGGATACGATCAAGTTCATTACATCACAGAAGTGGAAGAGTCAAAAGCATTAAACAATCGTCCAGAACCATGTATCATCATTTCAGCTTCTGGGATGATGGAAGCTGGAAGAATTAAACATCACTTGAAAAATAATATAAGTGATGAAAAAAATACGATATTAATTGTTGGTTATGTTCCAACTGGATCATTAGGTGGCAAATTAATTGAAGGATTTAAAGAGGTTAACATTTTCGGAAAACCCTATCAGGTAAATGCACATATTGAAGTTATAGATTCGTATTCAGCACATGCTGATTATAATGAATTATTGAGATTTTTATCGTGTCAAAATGCTGCTTTAGTAAAACAATTTTTCATTGTTCATGGAGAACCCAAAGCACAAACAGCTTTTAAAGGAAAATTAGAAATTGCAGGATTTAAAAATATTGCTATTCCAGCATTAGGTGAAAGTTTTGAAATAAAATAAACTGATATATATCATAAAGAGCACTGACCTTCGTTATTGTTGAAGATTTAACAGCATAGTAGTTTTGAAAAATAAAATATACTATTATGAAAACTAACGAAGGTCGCGCTGACCGTATAATCCGCTTAATAATAGGAATAAGCATTTCTTCATTTTTTATTTATCATAAATCTTATTGGGCGCTCCTTGGATTAATACCAATAGTCACAGCATTTGTTGGAGTATGTCCTTTGTATTCGATTCTTGGCATAAACACTTTAGAAAAGCAAAAGGATATTTCTAAATTTCATTAATAAATTGCAGAATCAAATTAGCTATCTATCTTTATCGGTAAAGATAATACCATGAGTGAACTTGGAAAAAAGGAAATGATTGATGCACTTTTCGATCACGCAACAGAAGGGATTTTAATCGCCGATGCTAATGGCAAAATTTTATTAATTAATCCATCAGCAGAAAAGATGTTTGGCTTTTTATCAAACGAATTATATGGTGAATCGATTGAAATACTTATTCCTGATCAACTAAAGCATCAACACAAAATTAACCGTGAAAGCTACTCCGAAAAACCAAACGCTCGTCCAATGGGTTTAGGCTTGGATCTAAAAGCAAAACGAAAAGATGGAAGTTTATTTCCAGTAGAGATAAGTTTAAGTCCATTAAAAAAAGATAATGAACAATTATTTATTGCATTTATTATAGATATTTCTATCCGAAAACAGATTGAAGAATCGGTAAAAGAAAAGCAAAAAGAACTAGAGAAAGTTGCTGCTGTTCTTATTGCAACGAATGAAGAACTAGAGAAAAAAGTTTCAGATCGAACGCAAGTGTTACAAGAAGCAATTCTTGAATTGGAGAATTCGCGCAATGAGTTAACGTACGCACTTGAAAAAGAAAAAGATTTGAATGATCTTAAATCAAGATTTATCTCTATGGCATCTCATGAATTCCGAACTCCATTAACTACGATATTATCTTCTGCAAGTCTTATTAACGAATATAATAAACCGGAACAAGAAGAAAAAAAAATAAAACATGTAAACAGAATTAAATCGGCAGTAAATAATTTAAATGACATTTTAAGTGATTTTCTTTCGATCAGCAAAATGGAAGAAGGAAAAATTCTTCCAGAATATAAATTATTTGATCTTTTTGAATTAACTGATGAAGTAATGAATGATATGCAAATTACTGCAAAAATTGGTCAGAAAATTATTCATACGCATGAAGGATCATTAGAAGTGTATCTCGATAATAAATTAATTAGAAATATTTTAATTAATATTATTAGCAATGCGATAAAATTTACAGATGAAAATAAATCTATCTTACTGAAAACATTTGTCACAAAAGAATATGCACTAATTGAAATCGAAGATCATGGAATAGGTATTAGTGAAGAGGATCAAAAACATCTATTTGAGCGTTTTTTTAGAGGAGGAAATGCTTTAAACATAAATGGTACTGGTCTTGGTTTACACATCGTTGGAAATTTTGTAGATCTTTTAAAAGGACATATCACATTAAGTAGTAAATTAAATATAGGAACCATTATTAAAATAA
>JBBRAW010000096.1:0-13892 GCA_038206385.1 Bacteroidia bacterium
TGGCTATGCTAGTTCCATAATCGGAAGAATTACCACCAGATTTTTTTGCCCAAGCCCAAGTTGGTACTTGTGAAAATCCTGAAATTTTGCCAAAAAGAAGTATAACAAGTATGAAAATTAAACTCCTCATTTTGGTGCGAATCATTTATTAAAATCATATCTGGCAGAAAATGCTATGTAATAATAATGAAAAAATTTGGATCATTAGACAATTACCTCGATCCTTGTTTAAATTTTGCAATAGAATTTCTAGTGAATTCGGAAAGAACTAGCATTCCACTTAACCCTGCACGTTCCAAAAGTAGTTGATCCCAATGATCCGTTCCTTCCCAAAAAACTAATTTTAACATTCGCATCGCTTCTGGATTACTTCTAGCTAACTGTGTTGCTAATTCGTTAACAGCTGTATCTAATTCGGGGATTGTATTGAAAATCTCAGCATACATTCCTTTCTCTTTTGCCCATGATGCTTCTTGCCATTTCATTGCATCAATTGTTAGTTGACAAAACGCTGCTGTTCCAATTTTACGTTCTACCGCTGGACCTACAACAAAAGGCCCGATGCCTACTGCTAATTCGCTAAGCTTTATCGATGCAGATGTTGTTGCAAAAGTATAGTCAGCGGCAGAAGCAATGCCTACACCACCACCAACAGCTTTTCCTTGAACACGAGCTATTACAAATTTGGGTGCCTTACGAATAGCATTTATAACTTTTGCAAAACCAGAGAAAAATTTTGTTCCTTCTTCGATATTTTCAATTGCAACTAATTCATCAAAAGATGCACCAGCACAAAATGCTTTTTCACCTTCGCTTTTTAAAACAATTACTCGAACTTCTGGATGTTCACCTAACATTGAAATTTCATCTGCTAACCAGTTTAAAATTTTTCCTGGTAATGAATTACTTTGTGGATGGAAAAAAGTAACTGTTCCAATTCCATTTTCTATTTGCGAATATACTTTTGCTAGTTCCATGATTTAATTTGCTAATTTGCTATTGTGCTATTGTGCTATTGTGCTAATTCCGTTAAACAACGGAACAAGTTGTGCTAGTGTGCTAATTCCGTTAAACAACGGAACAAGTTGTGCTAGTGTGCTAATGAAATAATCAAGTTAAATAACGGATTAATAAAATACTTTAAATTTGATTAAGTTTTTTTACCATTGTTAAAATAGTTGCGATGGCTACTGTTTCACCAGTTTCATCATACACATCCACTAACCATTTTACAATTCCTTTTGCGATATCATCATCCGTTTTCTTTTCCGTATCTACTTTTTCTTTTACTGTTAATCTGACGCCGATTGTCATACCTGGATAAACTGGTTTTGTGAATCGACATTCTTCTAATCCATAATTCAACATTACAGGACCTTTTTTCGGATCCACAAATAATCCAGCAGCTTTTGATAAAACAAAATATCCATGAGCAACGCGTTGTGTAAAGATGGTTCCTTCGAGAGAAGTCGCATCGATGTGTGCATAGAAATTATCACCACTTACATTTGCAAAGTTGCTAATATCCGCTTCACAAACGGTATGTTTATGAGTTGTTAAAGTTTCACCGATTTCTAATTCTTCAAAATGTTTGCGGAATGGATGAACAACTTTTTCAATTTGTTTTGCACCGTATTGAAATACATTTGTAATATTGGAAAGTGTAGTTGGAGAACCTTGAATTGCGGTACGTTGTAGATAATGAAAAACACCACGCTTCCCTCCCATTTCTTCACCACCTCCTGCTCTTCCAGGACCACCATGCGTTAACATTGGCATTGGCGAACCATGACCAGTACTTTCTTTTGCACAATCATTATTCAAAATTAAAATTCTACCATGCATTGATGCTGCTCCTAAAACAAATTCTTTAGCAATTTTATCGTTGGCCGTAATGATACTACAAACCAGTGAGCCCTTACCCATCTTCGCTAATGTAATTGCATCTTCAGTAGTTTTATACGGCATCAATGTGGATACTGGTCCGAAGGGTTCAAGATTATGGCAATCCGTATTTTTAAATGGGTCTTTATTTAAAAAAAGTATAGGTGAGAAGAAGGCTCCACGTTCAGTATCGGCACCAACCGTTTCTACTTTATTAAGATTGCCAAAAATAATTTCTTGTGATTTAGAAAGCTCGAGCACTTTACTTTTTACTTCTTCCAATTGAGTGAACGAGGCGAGTGCTCCCATCCTTACACCTTCCACATTTGGATCACCGATAGTTGTAGAAGCTAATCTTTTTCCGAGAGCGATTTGAACATCTTCAATTAAATGTTCGGGAACCATAATTCTCCGAACAGCAGTACATTTTTGTCCAGCTTTAACAGTTATTTCGCGTTGTACTTCTTTGATAAAAATATCAAATTCGGGCATGGTTGGATTCACATCTGCGCCAAGCACACAACAATTTAGTGAATCAGCTTCCATGTTAAAAGGAACAGCTTCTTCAAGAATTCTAGGATGAGATTTCAGCATTTTTCCGGTTGATGCTGATCCCGTAAACGTAACAATATCTTGACTAATTACATGATCTAATATCCCATTAGCAGATCCACAAATTAATTGCAACGACCCTTCAGGAAGAATTTTAGATGCGATAATTTCACGTACAACGGCTTCTGTTAGAAAACATGTTACAGTAGCAGGTTTTACCAATGCAGGAACACCAGCTAATAAATTCACAGCAATCTTTTCGAGCATACCCCACACTGGGAAATTAAATGCATTAATGTGAATGGCAATTCCTTCTTTCGGAACACAAATATGGTGACCGATGAAGGTTCCATTTTTCGAAAGTTTAGCAACATCACCTTCCAAACAAAAAGTATCATTTGGAAACTGTCGGCGTAAACTAGCGTAAGCAAAAAGATTACCAATCCCACCTTCAATATCAACCCAACTATCAACTCTTGTTGCGCCTGTTGCCCAGCTAACTTTATAAAAATCTTCTTTCTTTGAATTTAAGTGCATCGCTAATGCTTTTAGCATTCGACCTCTTTCATGGAAGGTAAGTTTTCGTAATGCGTTTCCACCTTTAGATCTACCGTATTCTAGCATCATTCCGAAATCTAAACCTTTACTACTCGCAGTTGCTATTTCTGATCCATTGATAGCATTGTATAAAACTTGACCTTCATCAGATCCAGCTACCCATTGACCAAGCGCATAATTCATTAACTTATTCATTTCTCAACTAAATTGAATTGCAAAAATATCTGATTCATCAATAAATCAGACACAAATTCATCGGAAAATAAAGAAACTTATCACATTCCATTGATTCGGTAAGTAAAAGTGGTGATTCATCCTTTACCTTTTGCGATATTAGGAAATATGATCGTGATTTGTAGTGGATTGAATTTGAAATTAGTGTGAATTACAAATAAACTAGTAAATTCAACCCCAACGGATTCATTATGGTTCACGCAAAAAGTAATTAATTAAAGTAATGATTGAAGAGGATTCCACTTTATTACAAATTGTATTCATCGTACTTGTAACACTTATTTTCATATTGACGATGAATTTTATTTGGAAGATATGGCCAGAAAAAATGCAATATTGGGGTTTTGGCATTGTTAGTTGGCTAGGATTATTAATTGCCTATTCCCAAACATCATTCATACATAATTTTACAATTAAACCACCTCCAGTATTGTTGGTGATTATAGCCCCAACACTATTTGTTTTAATATTAGCACTCCGAAAGAACGCTTCGAAAATTTATCTCTCAATAAATACATTCATTCCAGTAATAATTCAAAGTTTCAGAATAATTATTGAGCTACTATTATGGGGATTATATTGTAAAGGTTTTTTACCAAAGCAGATGACATTCGAAGGATTAAATTTTGATATACTAATAGGAGTAAGTGCAATTCCAGTTGCATATTTTATCAAAAGAAACATGATTACGCGTCAAGCAATAATTGCGTGGAATATTATAGGAATTCTTTTTCTTCTCAACATTGCAATAATTGCTTTTTTATCAGCACCTACTCCATTTAGAGTTTTTATGAATGAACCTGCCAATACGATCATTACTCATTTTCCTTTTATTTGGTTGCCTGGTTTCATTGTTCCATTTGCACTTTTTATGCATGTTATTTCTATCCGCCAAATGTTGAATCATGCTAGTAAATAAATTAAAAGATCGTTGGCTACGTATAATTGCTGTACCATTATTCTCCATTTTTTCAACTGTCATTTTTTATTCTGATGAATGGTTAATTCATAATCATTCCTTTGCAAAATGTTTTGGATCATCATTTTTAAACACATTAATTTTATGGTATTTAAATCGTCATATTGTTATACTTTTAAGAGCTTATTTTCCGTCCATAAAACAAACTTTTTCGAGAGTTTGGAGGCAAGTAATATTTTCAACGCTACTATCCATTATTGGCTCATTAATTATTACAAAATTTTATGATAGCATCAACTTCTGGGGAAACAAAGCATCACTGAATGATTATATTTATAATATCGTAGCCGTACTTTTCTTTGTTTATATTGCAATAACAATTTATGAATTAAACTTTTATTTTCGAGAATGGCAAGATTCTGTTACGGAAACGGAGCAACTCAAAAAGGCAAATCTTCAAAGCCAATTTGACGCATTAAAAAATCAAGTTAGCCCTCATTTTTTATTTAACTCACTCAATACACTTTCATCTTTAATAGAAGACAATCCTGATAAGGCAATTAAATTTGTAAACCAATTATCTGTCGTATATCGATATCTTTTACAAAGCAATGAAAAAGAGCTTTCAACACTAGCGGAAGAGTTAGCTTTTTTAAATGCATATTTCTTTTTATTGAAAACACGATTTGATGATGGGATATTCATGAAAATTGATATTGATCAAAAATTTCAACAATTTCTAATTCCACCTTTAACATTGCAAATTCTTGTTGAGAATTCCGTAAAGCATAATATTGTTTCAGTAACAAAACCTTTATTGATAACGCTTACCTCAAGTGGAGAAAATTTATTAATTGTAAAAAATAACTTTCAAAAGAAAACGTTGCTTGTTACATCTAATGGATTAGGCTTAGCGAATATTGCAGCAAAATATAAACTATTAAATAAACCAGGCTTGGAAATCATTGAAAACAAAAATGATTTTATAGTAACCTTACCTTTATTATTGAATTAGAAATTATGAGAGTATTAATTATTGAAGACGAAACATTAGCAGCAAAACGCCTATGTAAAATGGTTGAAGAATTTTATCCGGAAATAAAAGTAGAAGCAGTTACTGATAGTATTCAATCATCGGTTGAATGGCTAAACTCATTTGCTCATCCCGATTTAATCCTTATGGATATTGAACTAGCAGATGGTCAAAGTTTTGAAATTTTTAATCAAGTAGAAGTTAAAAGCACGATTATATTCACTACCGCTTACGATGAATATGCAATTCGAGCATTTAAAGTAAATAGTATTGATTATTTATTAAAGCCCATTAATCCCGACGATTTTAAACGAGGTATTGATAAATTCAAAACGTTAAATAATGAAGAGAAAACTTTGCATAAGGGTTTAGATATTGAGGCTGTACTTTTAGCATTAAGAAAGGAGCAAGTAGTTACTTACAAACATCGATTTTTAGTTAAACAAGGACAACGTTTTATCCCTATCATTTTATCGGAAATAGCCTATTTTTATACAGAAGAAAAAGTTAGTTTTATAAGAACATTTACAGATCAAAGATATATTGTTGATCATTCCCTTGATGAATTAGAGCAATTGCTTGATCCTGAATTATTTTTTAGAGCTAATAGACAATACATTATTTGTACGAAAACAATAGATGCTATTCACAATCATTTTAATGGAAAGCTAAAAATAAATCTAAAACCTAGTGCTGTAGAAGATGTATTTGTTAGTAGAGAACGAGCTGCTGATTTTAAGAAATGGCTTGGTGATTCATAAAATTATAAATAACATTTACAGTCTATGATTTAATTCTTCTTTTATAAATTCTTACATCGGTATTATTCCATAGTGGCAATGGTTCAAAAAGAGAGTCAAGTTGTTTGAATGTCGATTTAGTACAAGAATCATCCGCTATATCAGGTTTCATTTGCACAGTAATATAATTTATTTTTAATCCTGAAATTTTTTCGAAATTAGCAATATTAATACATGGTTTTTTACTCGCAGGAAAATCACCTAAATGTAATTCTGGATCCATTCCCTTTTTCCAAACTAATGGAAATGCCTTTGAAACAGCTTCGTAATTTCTCAATACAACAATATCTTTTTCTACACCCATGTAATCACATAAATGATTGTGAAGCCAATTACTGTCATAATTAAGTGGAACTACAATACTTCCCTTTTCCATTCTTTCAGCTGCTTCAAAATACGTTATTGCGAAATCACTTAAATCTTTTCTTCTCGTAAAATTTCTTATCGAAAAGACTAAGCTAAAAAGCACTGAGATAAATGCTATTACAACTCTTCCTTTAATTGGAATATTTAATGTTATTAACCAAATCATCCATGCTAAATAAAAAACCTGGACAACTCGAACGGTAATTATACTTCCTGATGCAAGCGATTCTGGTATAATAAATATTAATAAAAAGCAACCAATTGTAATACCCAACAAAGCCTTTTGATATGATTGAATGGAATAATTTTTCAAAGACCATAAAGTAATTCCGATAAGGGTTAGAAAATATGTTCGAGTTAAAATAGCATCTTTATTGAAATCAAAAAACACTAAAAATCCGGCGCTAATAATATCATTTATTCTATCCATAAACGTATTATATTGTGTTGGATTCGAACTGGAACCAGTAAAGAAAATTACCCATATTGATAGCGTTAGTATCGGAAGAAAAATTATTATTAAAGATTTTATTTGATTAACAATTTTCTTTTTGTCATGTAAACGATAATCATTCATCGTTATGAAGAACATGAAAAAACATGCAAATAGAATGATTAAGATATGGCAGAAATATAGTACAATTGTTGCAATAATTAATAATGCAAACTGCAAACTATTAAATTTAATATTTCTATTTCTAATCCAAAATAAAAGTATAAATGGTAACAGCGAAAAACCTATAGAATAATTGTAAAACCCTAAACTGAATGGGAAATTATAAATCATAGGAAAGTAAAGCCAACTCATCCAACCAGATTTTGTGTTAAGCTCAACAGTTAGTAATCTGAAGCCAATAGCACCAGAAATTATAATGAGGATTATAATAATTTTTTCTGTAAACCAAGCAGGTAAAAAAGTTAAGAGCAATGCGGTTAAAGTTTGACAAATCCAATTCGGTTGTGGAATGGGATTAAATTCAAAAAATCGATTTGCGATAGAGCTGTTTTCAAATATGAGCGTGTGTAACAATCGACCATTATACAAATGAGCTGCTCCATCAAGACTTACAAAAGGGGTTAAAATAATAACTGGCAACAGATGTATTAGCAGTAATAAATAAAATAATATTGGCTCCTTTTTATTAAGTTTTTCCATCTTGTGCATGGCGAAAAATAGCTGTTTTTTTGCAATACTGTTGAAAACTCAATTCTTATAGAATTTCAAGTGACTGAAAGTGAGTAGTTTTTAGCAGTTATGCCTATGTATTTTTTAGATGAATTTGGGTTAACTTTGTAGGAATATGAATCAGTTTGTTGTTTCTGCTCGGAAGTACCGTCCTGCAACCTTCGATACAGTTGTTGGGCAGTCTCATATCACGAATACTTTAAAAAATGCGATTAAAACAAAACATTTGGCTCAGGCCTTTTTGTTTTGCGGTCCTCGTGGTGTAGGTAAAACCACCTGCGCTCGAATTCTTGCAAAAACCATTAATTGCAGAAATATTACAGATACTATTGAAGCATGTAACGAGTGTGATTCTTGCAAGAGTTTTAATACAGGTCAATCGTTAAATATTTACGAGTTAGATGCAGCATCGAATAATTCAGTTGATGATATTCGAAATCTAGTTGAACAGGTAAGGTACGCTCCTCATTCAGGTGAATTCAAGATCTATATTATTGATGAAGTTCACATGCTTTCATCTGGCGCTTTTAATGCTTTTCTGAAAACATTAGAAGAACCACCTCCGTATGCGATTTTTATACTAGCTACTACCGAAAAGCATAAAATTATTCCGACCATCTTATCTCGATGTCAAATTTTTGATTTCAATAGAATTCAGGTGGAAGATATTGCTTCACATTTAGAATTTGTTTCAAGGTCGGAAGGTGTAAATGCGGAAGGAGATGCTTTACATATCATTGCACAAAAGGCGGATGGTGCTCTTCGAGATGCACTTTCAATCTTTGATCAGATTGTTAGTTTTGCTGGTACAAATATCACTTACAAAGATGTAATTACAAATCTTAATATCTTAGATTACGATTATTATTTTAGAGTTACAGATGATCTTGTGAGTGGAAATATTCCTGCTATCTTACTATTGTTTAATGAACTTTTAAGTGATGGATTTGATGGTCATCATTTCATAAATGGGCTAGCTTCACATTTTCGTGATTTATTAGTTTGCCAAGATGTGGTTACTATTCCGCTCTTAGAAGTAAGTAAAAATGTTAGAGAACGTTATCAAGTTCAAGCAACCCAAACACCACCGATTTTATTACTTCAACTATTAGAAATTTGTAACAAGTGTGATTTAGAATATCGTTCAGCAAAAAACCAACGCTTGCATGTAGAGATCACGTTAATTCGCATGTGCACAACTGCAAGAGGAGGTTTACCTGCTACACTCTTTCCTGCATTTGAAAAAAAAAGTCATGAAATAAATAATTCAATTGCACCAGCGAATTCAATTGCTAAAGTTGTTGTACAAGAAATTCCTGTTAAGATTGAATTAATAAAAGAAATAGTTTCACCAGTACCTGCTAAAGCAATCGTTAAAGAAGAGATTAAGGAACAAGAGCCAGAGAAATTTGAATCAAGTCGTTCTGCAATGAAACCGAATACAAAAGTTCTTGATTCAATAAATGAAACAGCTGTAATAAAAGCATCAACAGCGCCTACTCCTACTTCTACTTCTCGCTTAGGAGGAAGTTTATTAAAAGGTACATCACTCGGATCCTCTAATAAATTAGTTCCTATAAAAGAGGAAAAATCAATTAACATTGATGAACTTCCATCTGATAAAGTTAGCAATGAACAATTGCAAAAAGTTTGGGAAGAATTTGCATTGTTACAACAGCAAGAAAAAAAAATCCAATTGTTTACAACATTAACAATGGATAAGCCGATTCTATTAGATGAAAAAACAATCGAGTTGGTGATTCATAATCAATCGCAAAATAATTTATTGCAAGAGGAAAAACAACGCATAATGGATTATCTGCGCAAGCAACTAAATAATTTTCAATTGCAATTGTTAACACGAATTGAAGAACGTGCAGGAACAGATGATGTTGCTTATACCAATAAAGAGCGCTACCTTAAAATGGTTGAAAAAAATCCTGATTTAGAAGAGTTTCGAAAGCAATTAGGATTAGAATTAGAATAACAATTTCACAATAACAATACACCAAATAAAACAATAAGATTTAGATCATGCAAGGAGAGAAAATTTCAATTCAGAACGGTAAACTGAATGTACCTAACAACCCAATAATTCCATTTATAATAGGAGATGGAACTGGTCCAGATATTTGGGCTTCAAGTGTACGCGTAATGGATGCGGCAGTAAATAAAGCATATTCTGGTAAGAAACAAATTGTATGGAAAGAAGTATTAGCAGGAGAAAAAGCTTTTAATGAAACTGGAAATTGGTTGCCAGATGCAACACTTGATGCATTCAAAGAATATTTAGTAGGAATAAAAGGGCCACTTACAACTCCCGTTGGTGGTGGAATTCGTTCTCTTAATGTGGCATTGCGCCAGATATTAGATTTATATGTTTGCTTGCGACCTGTTCGTTGGTTTGAAGGAACGCCATCTCCTGTTAAGAATCCAGGTGCTGTTGACATGACCATTTTTCGTGAGAATACAGAAGACATTTATGCCGGAATTGAATTCGCAGCAGGCAGTCCAGAAAATGCGAAAGTGATGGAATTTTTTGCTAAAGAATTTCCTAAGGAGTTTAATAAAATCCGTTTTGGCACAGCTGAAAAAGCAAAAGATTATTTAGATTCAGCAGGCATTCCAACTACAGCAGAAAACACGAATGTGAATGTTGGTATTGGAATTAAAGCTGTAAGTAAATTAGGTTCCGAGCGTTTAATTGGTGCAGCTATTGATTTTGCAATATTGCATAAACGTAAATCTGTCACGATCGTTCACAAAGGAAATATCATGAAATATACGGAAGGCGGATTCCGTGATTGGGGTTATGCGTTAGCAGAAAATAATTATGGTGATAAAGTTTATACATGGAGCCAATGGGAACGCACTAAAAAAGAAAAAGGTGAAGACGTTGCAAATGCTGAACAGAAATCTGCTCTTGCTGCTGGAAAAATTTTAATTAAAGATGCTATTGCAGATATTGCATTGCAACAAGTTTTAACGCGTCCAGAAGATTTTGATGTTATTGCAACACTTAATTTAAATGGTGATTATTTATCAGATGCATTGGCTGCTCAAGTTGGTGGAATTGGCATTGCTCCGGGAGCAAATATCAATTACGTTACTGGACATGCAATTTTTGAAGCCACTCATGGAACAGCTCCCAAATATGCTGGTCTTGATAAAGTTAATCCAGGATCAGTGATTTTATCTGGAGCAATGATGATGGAACATCTTGGTTGGTTAGAAGCTGCGCAATTAATTTACAAAGGAATAGAACGAAGCATCGCGATAAAAAGAGTCACTTATGATTTTCATCGTTTAATGGAAGGTGCAACACTACTTAAGTGTTCTGAATTTGGCGATGAAATCATTAAAAATATGGAACTAGTGAATGCATAAAAAATAAATAATAATTTTTCTCCTCTATAAAATATTGATAAAAAACTAAGTCAATTATATGCCTCTATTAGGTAGTATTATAAAAAAAGGAATTGAGTTTCGACACCGAATACGGTTTGAAGAGAAGGCTCCTATATACTATCAAAAGAAGGAATTGAAAAAGTTATTACGGAAATCACAATTCACTATGTTCGGGCAAACGTATAATTTCTCCGGCATAGTGAATAGTAGAAATGTGATGAATAAATTTCGTGCAACAGTTCCTGTTCATGATTATAATTCGATGCATGCACGATGGTGGAATAAATCACTTCACAACGAAGAAGATGTTTGTTGGCCAGGAAAAGTAAAATATTTTGCTTTAAGTAGTGGCACATCGGATAGTTCTAGTAAACATATTCCAGTTACCAATGACATGGTAAAAGCCATTCAACGTACTAGTTTGAAACAAGTATTTTCATTGGGCGGATATACTGGCTTATCAGAAAACGTTTTTACTAAAGGAATATTAATGCTTGGTGGAAGTACTCACCTAAATCAACGAGGTTCCTATTTTGAAGGCGATTTAAGCGGAATTACAACTGGTAAAATTCCCTTTTGGTTTCAGCATTTTTATAAGCCAGGAAAAAAGATTTCGAGAGCAAGTGATTGGAATACAAAGTTAGAAGAGATTGTAGAGAATGCTCCTAAATGGGATATTGGAATTCTTGCTGGTGTTCCAGCTTGGTGTCAGTTATTACTTGAAAAAATAATTGATCGTTATAAATTAAAAACCATTCATGACATTTGGCCAAGTTTAGAAATTTATGTTCATGGAGGAGTTTCATTTGAACCATATCGAAAAAGTTTCGAAACATTAGTTGCACGACCTTTAACAAGTATTGAAACGTATTTGGCTTCCGAAGGATTTATAGCTTTTCAACACGAGCAAGACAATAAATCAATGCACATGGTATTAAATAATGGATTATTTTTTGAGTTCATTCCATTCAATAATGAGAATTTTAATAACGATGGGGAATTGGTGCGTAAGCCCAAAACTTTATTGATTGATGAAGTGGAAGAAGGGGAAGAATATGCATTATTGCTGTCAACATGTGCTGGCGCTTGGCGATATCTTATTGGTGATGTAATTAAATTCACTAATGTAAAAAAAGCAGAGATCATTATCACAGGACGAACAAAGCATTTTTTAAGTTTATGTGGTGAGCATTTATCAGTTGATAATATGACCAAGGCAATAGAAATGATATCGGATGAATTTGATATTCGTGTAAATGAATTTACTGTTGCCGGTATTAAATCAGGTACTTTATTCGCACACAAATGGTATATCGGTACCGATAATATTGTTGATGCAGATGCGCTAAAAAAGAGTTTAGATGAAAAATTAAAAATTTTAAATGATGACTATCGCGTAGAGAGAAGTTCTGCATTAAAAGATTTAATCGTTGAATTATTACCACAAAAAGTTTTCCTTAAATGGATGGAAAAACAAGGAAGAATGGGTTCTCAAAATAAATTTCCAAGAGTTATGAAAAACCATTTACAAGAAGAATGGGAAAAGTTTGTGCAAGAAGAATTGGTAAATAATTAATTTTTTTCCTCCAACTAAACTTGATTTACATTTAATGCTATTAATTCAACCATTGTTAGTTTAAGTTTTCAGAAAAATAACGGATAAGTAAATCAATGAAAAATTTAATTTGTGTAGTATTTACTTTAATTTTTTTAACAGCCTGCGGACAAAAAAATGTCAATGGAACAACAAGCACGCAACAGGAAATTATTTCTGATACAACAACTAAAATAGTTTCAAAACTCAAATTAAATCCTGGAGATCTTATTCAGAGAATAAATTGTATTGGCAATGAAAATTTAAATTTTTCGGTTTATATTCCGAAAGGGTATAATGCAGACATTAAGATGCCTGCATTATTTTTATTTGATCCGCATGCTGACGGTTTATTACCTCTCAAAATGTATCGTGATTTAGCAGATGAGTATAACTATATTTTGATTGGTTCTAATGATTCCAAAAATGGAAATAGTAGAGATCGTACTTCAGAAATATTAAATTCTATTTTAAAATCTGCTTATCAATTATTGCCGATAGATAGTGAAAGGATTTATGCAGGAGGTTTTTCAGGTGGAGCTCGAGTGGCATCTATGCTTGCTTTTAGTTCTGCTAAGGTTCAAGGATTGATAACATGTGGTGCAGGATTTCCACAAGATGTTTGGATAAAAACACCACCATCTTGTATAGTAGGAATTGCAGGCGATGGTGATATGAATTTAAACGAACTTACAAGTTTAAAAGTTGAAAATCCAGATCTTAAAAACAGATACCAAGTTATCCGATTTGATGGTAAACATGAATGGCCTCCAATGACAATTTTTGAGCAAGCTTTCTTGGCATTGGAAGCTAGTGCGATTCATGACAGTGTAATAGCGAAAGATCCCGTTTTAATAAAACATATCAACGACACTTATCAATCTTACGCTGATAGTTTAACAGTTAGCGGAAACACTTTATATGAGGCTGGATTATATGATCGTTGGATAAAAAGTATGGATGCATTAGTTGATCTTACAGTAGCAAAAAATACATATAAAGATCTCCTCAAAAAAGCAAATTACAAGCAAGCACAAAATGATGAGCAAGCTTTATTTTTGGAAGAACAAAAGAGAAGAGAATTTTATATTAGTGCAATTGGTAAGCAAGATACAATTTGGTGGGAACAGCAAATGAAAAACATTCAATACGAAATAAAAACTTCTACAATTCCTAAGAAGAATATGTTATCTCGAATAACGGGGACTTTAAGCCTTGGATGTTATATGAATCTCAATCAAGCAATCAGTGCAAACCAACGTGATGCGATGGAATATTTATCTCATTTGTATCGTACAATTGATCCAACAAATGTTGAAGCTTGGTATCTTTCAGCAGAAGTTGCTGGAAAAAAAACT
>JBBRAW010000097.1:0-13723 GCA_038206385.1 Bacteroidia bacterium
GTTTTAAGGTATCTTGAATACAATCTCTAATCTCTGTTGTCAATCGTTCTTGTACTTGAAGTCGTCGCGCAAAAGCATCTACTATACGAGGTATTTTGCTCAATCCAACTATAAATTGATTAGGAATGTAAGCAACGTGCGCTTTTCCAAAAAATGGTAAGAGGTGATGTTCACACATCGAGTAAATTTCAATGTCTTTTACAATCACCATTTGTTTATAGTCTTCTCGAAACTTTGCGGAATTTAATATTGCAACTGGATCTAAATCGTAACCATGTGTTAAAAATTGCATTGCTTTTGAAACACGTTCTGGCGTTTTTAATAAACCTTCTCGCTTAGGGTCTTCACCAATTTCTTTAAGGATTTTTTCATACATCACAGAAAGTTTATCAATCTTCTCTTGATTGTAAATATCAACTTTTTGGTATCCTAAATATTCATCATCTTCCGATGAATTGTTTTTTTTATTCGCCATAATAAAAATATTTGAATTATATCTAACCGAAATACTCTACATAATTATTTTCTGTTTCATAAAGCTTTACAGAATGTAATTCACTACCTTCAAGTTTTACCGCCGGTGCTATTTGTTCCCATATAGCAATTGCCAATACTTCAGTAGATGCCATTCTACCTTTCATGAAATCAACATCAAGATTTAAGTTTTTATGATCTAATTTATCTATCACTAAAACATTGATAAGTTTGCTTAATTTTTTCAAATCGATTACAAATCCAGTTGTTGGATTGGGTTCGCCTTTCACGGTTACAAATAAATCATAATTATGTCCATGCCAATTTGGATTCGAACATTTTCCAAAGATTTCCATGTTTTTCTCATCCGACCATTCTTCTTTAAAAAGTTTATGAGCAGCATTAAATCGTTCCTTTCTTGTAATATATACCATGTTATATTTCTTTTGCCTGAGTAAACAGATTGCGGCAAAATTAGTTCATTTCGTTATGTTTTCCACTCCTAATTCTGCTTTGCTGTATATTTGTGATAAATGCAAGCTGTTTTAATCGTAAGTGCTACTTTAACTGAATGTCAGGGACTTCTGAAAAGTAATTTTATACATGTCGATGGTGAATCTTTTTATGCTGATGCTTTCGCAGATTTTAAAGCCGATTTATTGATTACTGGTGTCGGTTCAATTGCAACTACATTTTACCTCACTAAGATGCTTAGCACATCAAATTACCGATTTTTATTAAATATTGGCTTAGCAGGATCATTTACAAAAACAATCTCCTTAGGGATGGTTGTATCAGTTGGATGCGATCAATTCGCTGATTTGGGTGCGGAAGATCACGAAGATTTTATCGATATTTTTGATTTAGGTCTTTTAAATCCATCAGAAAGGCCCTTCGTAAATCGAAAACTAATCCCGATTGTTTCTAATAATATTCCAATTAATAAAATAAAAGTTGTAGAGGCAATTACTGTCAATAAAGTTCATGGTAATCAAAGTTCGATAGATAAAATTAGAGCAAAATATCCTGTTGATATCGAAAGCATGGAAGGAGCAGCATTTTTTTATGTTGCTAACATGTTTCAAGTTCCATCACTTCAAGTTCGAGCTATTTCAAATTATGTTGAACCAAGAAATCGTGAAAGCTGGAATATTGTTCTTGCACTAAAGAATTTATCAAATGAAGTTAATGCATTAATGAGTTCTTTGGTTCTTGATAACTTTTCTTAATTTTCAATAAATTCATTTATCTAAAGTGGAATTAAATCTTATTTTTGATAAGAGAATTCTAATGAAAAAATTTCAAATACTATTTTATATCATTTTATGTGCATCACTAATTTTTCATAGTGAAACATCTACTGCGCAGAAAAATGAGCATCGTCCATTAGATATTGTTTTCTGTGTCGACTTAAGCGGAAGTACCAACGGTTTAATAAATAATGTTCGTGATAATTTATGGTTGATAATAAATCAAGCAAATATCATGATTCCCATCCCAGATTTAAGAATTGCCGTTGTTGGTTTTTCACGACCAAGCTTTGGAAAAAATACTGGATATGTAAAAGTGCTTTGTGATCTCACTTATAATTTTGATCATCTCGAAACTGAACTTTTTAAATTAAAGCCATCCATCGAAAAAGGTGATCAATATGTAAGTGCTGCACTTTCAACATGTATCTCACAAATATCTTGGTCGAAGCAAATTGATGCTAAAAAAATTATTTTTCTTTGTGGAAATGGAATGGTTACTTCAAATGGTTTCGACTACATAAAATATTGCGAACAAGCCAATGAAAAAAATATAATTGTAAATACGTTATACATTCCTAACGGAGCAAATATTATGCGCGAACTTCCTGCATGGAGAAGAATAGCAACGATCACTAAAGGAATGCAAAGTGAAATTACTGTCGCTAATAAAGATGATGTTACCGTTTTTTCTGATGCAAAAATTGATCGCGTTCGTGAGATAAATAATAAATTAAATGCTACGTATTTATGGTCGGGAATGGATAGCAGTTTTTGTCGTCGTTCGTTAGTTACTGCCGATTCTGGAGCGTATTATACAATGAAGGAAGCTTTCTTTAACAGAGTTTATTTTAAGACAACAACACGCTATGAACAACTGTTAAAGGATTGCGAACTCGTTAATGCATACACTATTGGATCCATCACTGCAACAACAGATTCTTCAATAACACAAACAACATTTGCAATTGAAACGAGAGAGCATTTTATTGATATGAAAGTAGCCAGAGAAAAAGTACATATCGCCTTACGAGTAGAACTTCCAGAGCAAGAGGTCAATGATTATAAAAATCGTTATTCAAGTGGAGAGATGCCAGAAAATAATATTTTTCAAAGAGTTATTTTAACGATGCTATTTAAAGAATGGGAAGGGAAATAAACTTTAAATTTTGATGAGTAAAAAATAGAAACCACATTGATTAATTCAAATCAATTATAAAACTAAATAAATTTCAAACGAATTTAAATTTTACAACTCTGCAATAATCGTTACTCCACCAACAGTCTTTTGTCCTATTGTAACATTTACTTTTGTTCCTAATGGAAGATAAATATCCACACGTGATCCAAATTTTATAAAGCCCATTTCGCCACCCTGACGAATCATATCGTTTTCATGAGGATAATAAACTATACGGCGAGCAAGTGCTCCTGCAATCTGACGAAGTAAAATTTCCGTTTTATTATCTTTCTGAATTACTATCGTAGAGCGCTCATTTTCTGTACTCGCTTTCGGATGCCAAGCAACTAAATATTTTCCTGCATGATAACGAACATAACTAATCTTTCCAGAAATAGGATACCAATTAGCGTGAACATTTATCGGCGACATAAAAATGGAAACTTGAATTCTTTTATCTTTTAGATATTCCGTTTCTTCTGTTTGTTCAATAACAACTACTTTTCCATCAGCAGGAGCAATAATATATTTATCACCTAATGCTAAATCGCGACTAGGATATCGAAAAAATTGTAATACCAATAGAAAGAATGCTAAGCTAATGACGAACACCGAAATCATCATCCATGTATGCGCTGCTAAAAAAGTATACGCTAATCCGTTTAGTACAATCAGTATAAATGTAGTCACCGTTAAAATGGTGTATCCTTCGCGATGTATGGTCATTTGTGAGTAGGTATTTAATCAAAAGCGCAGGGAAATTTTCCCTGCGCTTTATCAACTTGATATTTTAATTAATAAGATCCTCGTGATCGTGTTGCCGTCGCTACTTTTTCAAGAGCAAAAACATAAGCTGCTATACGCATCGAAATTTTATATTTCGTTGAAACATTCCAAACATTTTGAAATGCTTGTTTCATCCAACGGTCTGCACGTTTATTAATTTCCTCTTCACTGTAATAATATCCTGTACGGTTTTGAACCCATTCAAAATAAGATACTGTAACGCCACCACCATTCGCAAGAATATCTGGAATAAGAATAACTCCATTGTTATGTAAAATTTCATCTGCACCAGCAGTACAAGGACCATTAGCACCTTCTACAATCAATTTAGCATGAATCTTATTTGCATTTGCAGCAGTGATTTGATTTTCTGTAGCACATGGAGCGAGTATATCTACTTTCAATTCTAAAAGCTCTTCATTTGTGATCAATTCACCACCTTTAAAGCCTTTTAAAACACCATTATTCGAATCGCGATAAGCAATCGCTTTTATAATGTCAATTCCTTTCGGATTATAGTATGCAGCAGTATGATCTGAAATTCCAACAACTTTAATTCCTGCTGCCTCAAAATGTTTCGCAGATATAGAACCTACATTTCCAAAACCTTGAACTGCTGCTTTGCATTTGTCAGCTTTCATTTTCAGTTTGCTCATCGCCTCTAACGCAGAAGTACAAACACCGCGTCCAGTTGCTTCAACACGACCTAATGATCCACCTAAATGTAATGGCTTTCCAGTAACAATACCAGGTGTAAATCCACCTTTCAATTTACTGAATTCATCAACGATCCATGCCATCTCTCGTGGACCCGTATTCATATCCGGTGCAGGAATGTCTTTGTCAACACCGAATACATCCGACATCGCAGCAGTATAAGCACGCGTCATTCGCTCTAATTCCCCTACCGACATCGTACGTGGATCACAATTGATTCCGCCTTTCGCTCCACCGTAAGGGATATCAGCGATTGCACACTTCCAAGTCATCCATGCAGCTAAAGCCTTCACCTCATCAGCATCAACTGCTGGCGAATAACGAATTCCTCCTTTTGAGGGTCCGAGTGCAGTAGAGTGAATTACGCGATAGCCTTCAAAAACTTTGATAGAGCCGTCATCCATCTTAATTGGAAGACTTACTTCAATTAATTTTGAAGGATTCTTCAGGACTTCATAAACATCATGTTCAAGTCCGATGATTTTCGCCGCCACATCGAAACGCTGAATCATTGCTTCGAAAGGGTTTGTCGAATCTTTAACCGTCGTAATCTGTTGTTGTTTCAACTTCGACTTCTTCGAAATGGTGGTAATTGCCATGCTATTTTTAATTTCTTTTGGGACGTCGAAATTAGGAAAAATGTAACGAAATAACAGCCTTTTGTTAGCCTTATTTTCATTTTAATTGATAGAAATAATAATGTTATTTCTTGCTTTCGCTTATAATTTGAGACATAAAGCTCTTTAAATCACCATGTAATGTGTTTAGCTGAAGTCGAAAATTACCTTGCTCCTTTCGATATCTATTATAACTCATGAACCATGCATTGTTAGGTAAATGGTCATTTGGAAAATGAAATTGGTATCGCCTAAGTTTATGAAGATTTAAGTCGTGGATGCCAATAACCAAATCCTTTATAAAAAAATATTTTTGATGATACTTCTCTCGGAGGCTCAAATTAGGAGGTAAATGCTTGTATAAACTATCCAATTTATGACAAGATGCTACCATGTAATTGCCATAAATTTCCTCATCCTCTTGATCGTTTTGATAATTTATTAACTCTTTGGATTCATTACCAAAATGCGATTTTAAGAATCGAAGTGCTCCTTGTTCTCCAACAAAAGTTGCAAGATTCTCATTGTAATCTACACTCCCTGGCAGATAAACGGTAGCATGGGTCAATTCGTGGATAATAAGCTCTGCTATTTGCCCATCGTTTCTTCGAAGCATGCTCGATAAGATCGGATCACGGAACCATCCTAGAGTAGACCATCCTCCAGCAATTCCATATTCAGTATCAAATCCATTTTTCTTTAAATCTTCCAATTCAGGAATACCACGTTCTTTCTCAAAAAATCCTTTATACGACACATCACCAAGAAATGGAAAATGCCATTGATATGCTTTCATTGCAAATGGTTCACAAGCAGTGATCACCCATAAAACTGGTTTGCCTTTTTGGTCAAAATATGTAGTATAATTTTTTGAATCTTTTAATCCCAAAGAATCTACCGCATACTTTCGAATTTCTTGAATCAATAATAATTTTTGTTTTATGCTATCTGGAATATTTTTATCCTGCATCACTTCTTCTACTGGATAAGCACTCCAAATGATATGTAATTGTCCACGAAGTTGTGCAACGCCGTAGCTGATTAAATTACGATATGCAAAGGCTATAATTAAAATCGTAATAACGATAAACCATAAAATTTTTCGAAAGCGTTTCATCTTATTGCGGACGGAATAAAAATGGCATTCGTAATTTCATATCTCGTTGAATTTTTTTTATTCGTTGATACGATGCTTCCGCTTGATCTGCTAATAAAATATTTCCTGTTTGACGATAATAATTTCTATTGAAATCCATTGCAGCTTCGAGATCAACCATCTTATCTGAAGCTCCAGGTTCAGCCATCAATCTAGGTTCGTTAAGCCAGTCATAATTTAGTAAAGGAAATGTTTTTCCCATTCCTGTTATGCGATCAGCAACTAAGGATCCTGACACATGAGTAACGTTAAACATTCCATTTTGTGAAAGTAAAATATATGCTTTAGGATCAGCCATAAATGCAACATTTTTTGTAACACAATAATCTTGTAATTTTTTTATTACTGCTAAATAGGAATTCATTAATTCTTGATTGTCTAAAGTGCAGCCTGTATTGTAAATTTCTTCGGGATGCGCGTCGCCAAGAAGCAAAATAAATCGATCATATTCCGGTTTTATTGCAGTATATAATTCGGGATAATTGCGCTCAAGTAATTTGAAGTTCGTGAATTTTAAATCGTAATTCAAGACTATCAAATCATCTCGAAAATGATATTCGTTGCGATAGTAATTGTAGGTGATGATACTCGTCCAATCAGCAACTAAAATAATACTTCCTTTTGGTGATGATAAATCAAAATCACGCATCAATGATTCACTAACATTAAATTTTCGAAGATCTGTTTTTGGAAAATTAATCACGACTTGAAAAATCAATAACAATGGCACGATATAAATTAATTTTTGATTTTGTTTAATGAATGATGCAATTCCAAAGGGAATTAAAAGCATCAAAACTAGAAACGGACTTAACATGTATGCATCAGTATCTGCGGCTTGATCTATTCTCAATTGATAAAAAAGCACTACTAAATAATATCCAATAACCGCAATTACTAAACGAGTTACTTTTTTATTGAGAAGGTATAATATTCCAAAAATCAAAAAGGGAATGAATAGTAAAAATTGATTTAAAGTTAATCGCATAAAATAGGGAAGGCGCATCCCAATAATTCCTTTCACTTCTGCTTGCGTATTTTTTATCCATGCACCACCAGAAATATGATAAAATAGGCGATCCAATGTATCAGGATTACCAAATGCAAATGGTAAGGAAGTAGTTGAACGAATCATCATCCAACCATAAAATAAAATAAGTATCAATAAAGTTAAGCAGGAAAAAATGATAAAGTGTTTTTGAAAAAAGTATGCAAAGAAATTGTCTTTTTGATGTTTTACTTTTTTCTTGTTGTCAACGATTGTCAACGTTAACCAACCTTCAGGGAATAAAAATAGGAGGAATGGAGTAAATAAAATCATGCTTAAATGATGATTCGCTAAGCCAAGTGCAAATCCTATAATTGCAAACAGCAGTGAATTTATTTTTCGATCGTATTGATATTTCACAATTCCATATATCAACATTCCCATGCAAAAAAGTTGAAAGCCATAAACTTCTATCGAATGAGCCCAATGCCAAGTACAAGCTCCTATAACAGATAAAATTGCTGTAGAAAATGAGATGAAATTTCTATTTTCTAAATTTAATTCTGGCGATAACTTTTCAAGAAGAAGATTACTTGTTAAAAATAAAAAAAGCGAAGCAAAGGATACACATACTGCAGAAAATACTACTAGTGATGCGATATGTGAAAATGAAAAAAGTTCTAACACTTTGGAAAACATCGCTGCAATAACCACATACGAAGGAAATCCTGGAGGATGCGCTATGCCTAAAAATTTTGTCACTAAAGAAAACTCACCTGCATCGGAAAATCCAAAACTTTTAAAGTTCGCATTCGACAATATCAACATAAATGGAAGGATGAAGGATAAAATTAATAGAACTTTATTTTTCATTTTCTTTTTCATGAATTGGACACTAAATTTATTGCATAAAAATAGTTAGCAATTGAATACAAAAGTAAATGCCCTGAAGTAAAAATATATTTTACTTCAGGGCATTTTATGATTAAAAATTTAGAAGCAGTATTTTCCTTCTTCACAAAGTACTTGCGCAATTCTTCTACGCGCTTCTTTTGTGTTAAAAGGAATTGATTTTGTAAATCGTTTTAATCCAAGTAATAACATTCGTTGCTCATCACCTTCTAACATGGAGTTGATTGCAGTTTTGCCGTTTACATTTAATCTGTCAACTGCGTCATTTAAATAAACTCGCATAATATCTAATTGATGAACACAAGCGTCTTCGCCTTTAATACCAACAAGTTTTTGTACACGCAACATTACCGACTCCGCCATGTAAGTATCAATCGCCATGTCTGCAATGTTCATAATGATTTCTTGTTCTTTAGCGAGTGTCATCATATATTTTTGCACCGCAGTGCCAGCCACCATTAAGATCGCTTTTTTCATTCGTTCGATGGTTTCGGTTTCAGCTGCAAATAATGAAGTATCAGGTGCACCAAAATCAGGAATAGCTGTTAACTCTTTCTGAATCGCCATTGCAGGTCCCATCAAATCCAATTCACCTTTCATTGCGCGTTTCAAAATTTGATCTACCATTAACAGGCGATTTATTTCATTGGTACCTTCAAAAATTCTATTGATTCTCGAATCACGATAGGATCTTTCAACAGGAAAATCTGCGGAGTAACCATATCCACCATAAATCTGTACTCCTTCATCCGTAACAAAATCCAATACTTCTGAACCTGCAACTTTTAAAATCGCACATTCAATGGCATATTCTTCAGCAGCACCTAATAAAGCTTTGTTAAACGGCTTACCATCTTTGATAAGACGCTCTTCCATGTCTTCAATAAGTTTGCTTACGCGATAAATGGCTGATTCAACAACATACGTTCGTATTGATTGTTCTGCCAACTTATGTTTTATCGCACCAAATTTTGCAATAGGAATTTTAAACTGAATACGCGTATTTGCATATTCAATGGATGAAGTACAAACTTGTTTACATCCTCCTAAGGCTGCAGCTGCTAATTTCGCACGACCAATATTTAAAATATTAAATGCAATTAAATGTCCTTTACCAACTTCTCCTAAAACGTTTTCTACAGGAACTTTACAATCACTAAAAAATACTTGTCTTGTGGAGGAACCTTTGATACCCATCTTATGTTCTTCTTCTCCTAAGCTAACACCTTCATACGTTTTCTCAACAATGAATCCAGTAAATTTATCGCCATCAACTTGAGCAAAAACGATAAACAAATCTGCAAATCCCGCATTGGTAATCCACATCTTTTGTCCATTTAAAATATAGTTTTTTCCATCGACTGATAATTCTGCTTTAGTTTTTGCTGCTAATGCATCTGATCCTGATCCTGGCTCTGTAAGACAATATGATGCTTTCCATTCACCAGTTGCAAGTTTTGGTAAGTATTTTTTCTTTTGATCATCATTACCAAAATACAAAATTGGCAAAGTTCCAATTCCCGTATGTGCTGCCATCGCTACAGAAAATGAATGACCAGCACCAAGGGTTTCAGTCATCAGCATTCCTGTAAGAAAATCTTTTCCATAACCACCATATTCTTCTGGAATCGAAACACCAAGTAAACCCAATGCACCAGCTTTATCAAGTAATGAAGGCATCAAACCTTTTTCCATTGCATCAATGCGATCGAGATTTGGATTTACATTTTTAACAAGAAACTCATGAGCCATTTCAGCCATCATCTTATGTTCTTCGTTAAATTCCTCAGGAATAAAAACATCTTCAGCAACAGATTTGCTAATGATAAATTCCCCACCTTTCAAAGATCTAACTTTCGTTGCGTTTTCCATTTTTAGCGATTTATACAATTGATACGTAAAAACTATTGTCTTGTTCTATTCTCCTCAAATTTCATCATAACGAAATTGATTAACAAAAGTATTTAGCATTTTTCGTGTAAAATTGATAATATTCATCACATTTGAATGAAAACAATCTTTCTTAACGCTAATTCAATCTTCTTTTCAAACATAATTAATTTAAAAATGAAGTGAGGGAGTATAGAATGATTATTTCAAGAATGATTAGATCCTTGTTACAATTACTAATTTTGCGCCTGCATGACAACAGAAATAGGAGTAAATTTAGCTAAGGCAAAGCGATATTTAGAAAGTGGAGAACTCGTTGGAATTCCTACTGAAACAGTTTATGGATTAGCAGGAAATGCATTCGATGAAAATGCCGTTCTAAAAATTTTTGAAGTAAAGGAGCGACCTGAATTTGACCCTTTGATTGTACATGTTCCTAATATTGAAATGGTGATGAAATGTGTAGTCGATATTCCTGCATTAGCTGCTGATTTAATAACATCTTTTTGGCCAGGACCTCTCACGATTATTTTTAAAAAGAAAAATTGTATTCCTGATGTCGTTACTTCAGGATTGGATACTGTTGGTATGAGAATGCCATCACATCCGTTAACATTGGAGCTGTTACAAGAACTGAAGTTTCCATTAGCAGCTCCTAGTGCAAATCCATTTGGATATATTAGTCCTACATCAGCACAACATGTAAGTGATCAATTGGAAAATAAAATACCTTACATTTTAGATGGCGGTAATTGTAGTATCGGATTAGAATCTACCATAGTAGAAATTGAAGATAAAACTTGCGTCGTTTATCGATTAGGTGGATTATCATTAGAGGATTTAAAGACTGTAGCTAGTAAGATTGAATTACGAATTAATTCTAGCTCCAACCCTAAAGCACCTGGAATGCTAAAGAGCCATTATGCTCCAACAAAAAACTTTTTTATTGCTGATATTAATGATGTCATCTTTAAATTTCCAAATAAGAAAATTGCTTTTTTATATTTCGATAAAAGGAGGAATCAAAAACTGCACAACGTTGAATACATTTCTTTATCAAACAACCAAGATTTAAAGGAGGCTGCTCATTCCATTTTTGGATTAATGCGAATGCTTGATGGTCGCAATGATATTGACATTATCGTTGCTGAAACTGTTCCTGAAATTGGAATAGGTAGAGCAATTAATGATAGGATGAGAAGAGCTGTAACTGAACTTTAAAATATTAAAATAAATTTTCTTACAATTCGTTTTGCAACTCTCGTGATGTTTTCCTGCTCCCATCATGACTCCATCCTGGCGGCATAAAAATATATTTGAACCGTGTTAATAAAGAGATTGGCTTTTTAATGTCTTGCAAAATATTTTTCCATTCATGTGTGATGATTTTTACTTTGTGATTGGGCTCCTTCAATGGTGAAGTGATTCCAAATGTTGGTGGCTCTGCAGTTAACTCTTCTTGGAATGAATTGAAAATTTTATCCCAAATAATTAATACCATTCCCATGTTTTTATCGAGGTAACGTACATTGGATGCATGATGCACACGATGATGCGATGGACTCACCATAATAGCTTCAAACCATACTGGCATTTTTTTGATATACTGCGTATGAACAAGAACACCATAAATCTGAGTAATCGAAAACATAAAAAGTATATCAATAGGTTTAAATCCAAGCAACGCGATAGGAAGAAAATATACAAATCGATACAATGGCTGAAACACCGATGATCTAAAGCCTGTAGTGAGATTAAATTCAGGAGAAGAATGATGCGTTACATGAACTGCCCAAAAAAATCGCGACGAATGATCGATACGATGTTCAATATAATAGGCAAGATCTTCTAGAATAAAGAGTAAAAACCAATAAATGAACAAATGATTTTCTAAACTCATTATCTGATGATGAAAGCAAAACAGAAGAGGAACCAAATAAAATCCTCTGCACAATAAATCTAATCCGGCATTCACTAGTGTTAGATAAATATTGTTCAATACTTCTTTAAAAGAATAAAATCCTTTCATCTTCCAATGGCTAATCAAAATTTCAGCAGCTATTACTACTACATACAATGGAGTTGTAACTAATAATAATATCTGCTCATGAAAGGTGACTGTCATTTTATTTTTACTGTAATTTTAAAAGAGATACAAAAATCGAAAATTTTATAATTAGACGTTGGATTTATTAGTAAATTTTAACAAATATTTAGTTATAAATTGTTTTTGACCAGATTAGTGACCAGTATAATAATCATATCCACGTTCAGCCCAATAATCTGCTGGTTTTTTATTGCTAAAATACATTGTTCCAATTCTTTTTAGGTGCTTAACACCATATTTCACTGGAATGATCAATCTCAAAGGATATCCTTGAATTTTTGGCAATGCCTTTCCATTCATTTCGTAACAAAGTAAAGTTTGAGGATGCAATGCACTTGGCATATCAATTCCAACATAATATCCGTTATCGGGTGTTGATAATCCAACATATTTTTTCATTGCTTCATTTCCTAAATGATAATGCTTCATAAATTCTTTTAATGGAACTCCCGCCCAATGAGTAACCTGACTCCATCCTTCGATACACTTAAAGTCGAATATAATATCTTTTTTTGGCAATAACTTTATTTCATCTAAGGTAACTTTCAACGTATCGCCATTGTCTTTAATAACGTTTAATCTCCAAGTTTTTTCATCTACGTTATCACGAATTCCTTCTACTCCATTCGCGCGCACTTTTTTTGCAGCAGCACTTAACGGATATTCTTTTATAAGTTTAGTAGTATCAAATACAGTACTAAAAATTTTTTCATTTATGTCAAGTAATTTTCGAAGTGGCTTTAATGCTCCTTGATCAGTTGGTTGATTATTTATCCATTTCCATGAAGCAATTACTAAAATTAACAATATAAAAAATACACCAAATGCAAGGATGCTTTTTCGTTTTACTAATTTTGAATCAAGAAATTCTTCATGCTTTGACTTAGGATTCTTCATGCTTCTCTTCTTTAGTCGATTTGAAAATTTCAAAACCTGTAACCATAGCTTGAAAATTATTCCAACCGGTTTTTATTACTTGTGCAATGTGAACTAAAAAGAATAATACATAGCCAATAGTAAGTATGAAATGAATACCTCTTGCATTTTCATATCCGCCACATAAATTCATTGCCCAATTAAATTGTACCGGTTTATAAATTGCAAGTCCACTTACTATAGAGCCAATACCCATCACTATTATTGATGTGTAAGCTATTTTTTGTGCACCATTGTATTTTAGTTGTGTTGGATGAAATTTTCGAATATGTAAATCATATAACAACACTTGCCACGCTTCTTTAAATGAATTTTTATCTGGCAAGAGATATCGCCACTCACCAGAGATAAATGTATAAGCGACATATAGAATTCCATTAATAAAAAATAACCACATTAATGCAAAATGCCAACTCATTCCTTCCGCTAAGTGGAATGAAATTTTAAAAGTTTTATAAAAGCTTTCCGGGAAAAAATGAAATAATATTTTTTGACCAAAACTTATTTTATAGACATCATTTGCCCAATATATAAGTATTCCACTCCAAATCATTAATGCTAGTATAGGAAAATTAAACCAATGAAACCATCGGATTGCTAGTGGGTGTTTATGTATTATCTTTTTCTTCACAATTATAATATTTTTTCTGAATGTTTGAAGATATAAAATACACGTATATACTGGATTGGAAAACGAAAAATTCATTGAA
>JBBRAW010000098.1:0-13671 GCA_038206385.1 Bacteroidia bacterium
GAACTAAATTTTTTCCAACTTTTTCTTTATCGGCCAACGTTAATTATGATCGTGATGTAGTGCATTATTATGGATACAATTCTCCCCCTGATTTATACACCAAAGGCGAAACAAAACATGGTATGAATGATATAAATGGAAGATTTGCACTCTCTAGTTTAAGTCAGAAAAAAGATGATTGGAAATATAATGGTGCAATAGAATTTTATTCGTTCAAAGATAATCATGCTAGTAGTGAATCCAATGTTGGAGTATTTGCGGATGCAGGGAAAAATATAGATCTTGGTTTCCTAAGTGGAAATATTTCCTACGAAGCAATGAAAATTAATCAGCCATTGCAAAAATACAACCATGGAATATTTCGCTTGCTTCCAAATTTAAAAATCAAGAAAGAACTTTATCTCATCGACCTCGGTGCCAATCTTGTAATTGAAAGTAATGATGGAGAAACATTTTATCATTTTTATCCTAAAGTAAATGCTAACTATCAAATTATCGATGATCAGCTTTCGGTGTTTGCTGGAGTCAGTGGTGATGTAATTAGAAATGATTTGAGATCGTTCAGCAAGGAAAATCCTTTCTTGGGTGATTATGTTAAATTGAAAAACACCAATAATAAAATAAAAATAAGTGGTGGAACAAAAATTAAACTTGCACATGATTTAATGTTTCTTGCTGAAGCTTCTTTTGGAAGATACACCAATCAACCATTTTACTACAATAAAGATTCTTTAACGTATCCAGTAACATTTGCTACAGTTTACGATGATGTGAATCTATTTATGTTGAAGTCAGCTATTGAATACAAGATGGGAGAAAAAATTCTTTTCGGAGCCAATATTATTTTCAATAACTATAAAACAGACGAACTTGAACATCCATTATATGTACCATTATATAAATTAGGAATTAATGGAGCATACACGATTGCTGATAAAATCACTGCAAAGGTGGATCTATTTTACAATGGAGAATCGTATGGAATCGAATACAATTCAGCTATACCAACCTATACAAAACTTAAAAGTTATTTTGATGCAAATCTTTCTGTTGATTATCGCTATTCGAAGCTACTTTCTGTATTTGTTCAGCTTAACAATTTAGGATTCTCGCAAGAATTCAGATACTATCGTTATCCTAGTTATCGTTTCACAGGATTAGCTGGCGCAACGTTGTCGTTTTAAGAAATCGAAATAGTTCGGTCACAAAGAAGCCCTGAAGTTTAAGAACTTCAGGGCTTTTGAATTTTCAATAGAGATTTTTTAATCCTGCAATATATTTCTTGCGATCACTAGCTTTTGAATTTCGGATGTTCCTTCACCAATAGTGCAAAGTTTTGAATCACGGTAGAATTTCTCAACAGGAAAATCTTTTGTGTATCCATAACCTCCAAAAATTTGAACTGCTTCCGTAGCGCATCTAACAGCAACTTCTGATGCATAGTATTTTGCAAAAGCTGATTCTTTCGTCATTTTCAATCCGCGATTTTTCATGTCAGCAGCTTGAAGAGTGAGTAGTTCAGCAGCTTCAATTTGCGTAGCCATATCTGCAAGCTTAAATGATATTGCTTGAAAACTTGAAATAGGTTGTCCGAATTGTTGGCGCTCTTTTGAATACTTTACCGATGCATCAAATGCCCCTTTCGCAATTCCTAATGATAATGCTGCAATAGAAATTCTTCCACCATCCAACACTTTCATTGCTTGTTTAAACCCATCTCCAACTTTACCTAACACCTGACTATTATGCACGCGACAATCTTCAAAAATCATTTCTGCCGTTTCCGAGGCACGCATTCCTAATTTATTTTCTTTCTTTCCAGCTTTGAATCCTGGGGTAGTTCTCTCTACTATAAATGCTGTAATTCCATTCGAATCTAATAACTCACCAGTGCGCGCAAGTACAACAGCAACATTACCACTGATACCATGTGTGATCCAATTCTTAGTTCCATTGATCACCCAATAATCGCCATCTTGTTTTGCAACACATTGCATTCGCATCGCATCACTTCCAGTGTTGGCTTCTGTTAATCCCCATGCGCCTAACCATTCTGCAGTTGCTAACTTTGGTAAATATTTTTTCTTCTGCTCTTCATTACCAAATGCCATAATATGACCGGTACATAAAGAATTGTGAGCAGCCATCGACAAACCTATCGAACCACAAACACGCGCCAACTCTTGAATTGCAGTTACATATTCGAAGTAAGTTAAGCCTGCGCCACCGTACTCTTCTGGAACTAAAACACCCATTAAGCCGAGTGCTCCTAACTTTTTAAATACTTCAATTGGGAATTCTTGCGACTCATCCCAAACCATTAATTGTGGGCGAATATGTTTCTCCGCAAAATCACGAACGGTTTGAGCAATCATTTGCTGGTTTTCCGTGTTACTAAAGTCCATACTAATTGGGGTTAACTGTTAAATATGGTGCAATTTTACGGTATAATTCGTCATTGAACAAGGGAAGATGCTCTAGCTCCTCAATAGTTTTGAAATTACCATGCTCATGATGATAATTGACGATCATATTCGCTTGCGTTTTTGGCAGGTAAGGATGCCTTAATCCGTTAACATCAAGCACATTAATATTTAACAACTTTACTTTACTCACATCTAACAAAATTCGAGGGAGAATCGCTGCAATAACGGAATCTGGTAAGCACTTAACTTCTTTTAACTGATCAAGATTTATAAAGCCACCCAAAAATTCCCGATAGCGTAATATCGCTTTCGCCCTCCCTTCACCAATCATTGGCAATGTCGATAATGCAGTTTCATCAGCAGTGTTTATTTCAACTTTAGGAAGCAAAGGCTTCTCATATTCTTTTCGCTTAGGATATTTGGGAGCAATATGCGTTGTATCATTTTTATCAGATAATGGAATTGAAATATAACTGGATATCTTATTGAATTTTTTCTCATCAATTACCCAAACTTTTGATAGCTCTTCTTTGGTATGAAATTTCCCCGATCGTTCTCTCCACTTTAAAATCGCAGCAGTTTGTTTTTCCGAAAAACCTAATCGTTGCCAACCATTTTCATCAAGAGTATTAGGATTAAATGTAAAAAGTTCTTCTTGCTTTTGTTGCTTCAAAGAATCGCGTTTTTCAAAATGCTTATAAAAAACTTTTGCTGACTTAAATGCTATTCGCTTTAGTTCAACTTCAAATTCTGCTAACTTTTTTATTGTTGCTGCATCCATCACTAATGGGTCAGGATCTGGAAGAAAATGTAAAATCAAAATTGATAGTTGAAGAACGACTAATACTAAACTCAATACAAGAATTCCATTGCGTTCTCTTCTTGTAAACGTAAAATATTCATTGACTTTATACCGCCATTTTTTATACCTCATAAAAAAGCATTAGATCACAAAACTAATTGCAGAAAAGCAAAACAGTTAATTACAAATATTTAATGTCTGAAAATGATTAAATGAGTTTTCGTTCTAAAAGCAAAACAGCCATTTCTTGTTGAACTAATAACGCTGAAGATCTTGCCTTCATAGCAAAATCTTTTTCGGCACTTGCATAAATAATCTGACGAGATGAATTAACTAATAAGCCACATTGATTGTTCATGCCTTTTCGAGAGATCGCACTTAAATCACCTCCTTGTGCACCAACACCAGGAACTAAAAAAAAATGATCAGGAGCAAGTGTTCTAACATGTGCAAATTGGTCCTCGCGGGTAGCACCAACTACAAACATTAAATTATCAGGTGTACCCCAACGCATATTTGTTTGCATCACTTTTTCATACAAAGTATTTTTACTTTCATCAGCTATTGGCAATAACTGAAAATCATTAGCGCCAGCATTAGATGTAAGTGCTAAAACGATTGCCCACTTTCCATCAAAAGCTAAAAAAGGACTAACAGAATCCTCACCCATGTATGGCGCAATAGTTACAGCATCAAAATTCATGTGTTTAAAAAATGCTTGTGCATAAAGTGATGAAGTATTACCAATATCTCCACGCTTTGCATCCGCAATAGTAAAACATGATTTAGGAATTACCTCTAACGTTTTTTCTAAACTTCTCCATCCATTACTACCATTACTTTCATAAAATGCAAGGTTGGGTTTATAGGCCACACATAAATCATGTGTTGCTTCAATGATAGCTTTGTTAAATGCAAATATTGGATCTTCTTCTTCTAATAAATGCTTAGGGATTTTTTGGATATCAGTATCCAATCCAATACACAAATAACTTTTTTTAATTTGTATTTGCTGAAAAAGTTCTTCGCGATTCATAGTGTTTTGCTAAGAAAAATATTACCCGATTAAACTTTCTTCTTTCATCTTTTCTGTGTTTTCTGCAAATTGTAATGCGTCAATAAATCCTTGAATATCACCATTCATTACAGAAGGTAAATTGTGTGATGTAAATCCAATTCGATGATCTGTAACTCTGCTTTGCGGATAATTATAGGTGCGAATTTTTGCAGAACGATCACCTGTTGAAACTAATGTTTTCCGTTTTTTAGAAACTTCTTCCATCCTTTTATTGTATTCCAAATCATATAATTTAGAACGTAACATTGCCATAGCTCTCTCACGATTTCCTAGTTGTGATCGTTCAATCTGGCACGTTACAACAATACCCGATGGCTTATGTGTAAGCTGAACTTTCGTTTCTACTTTATTTACATTCTGTCCTCCTGCACCACCTGATCGTGATGTTTGAAGTTCAAGGTCGGCAGGATTAATTACAATTTCATCAAACTCATCAGCTTCAGGCATGATTGCAACGGTTGCTGCAGAAGTATGAATTCTTCCTTGCGTTTCCGTTTCTGGAACACGTTGTACGCGATGCACACCACTTTCATATTTCAAAATTCCATACGCATGCGCACCCGTCACTTCCATAATTACTTCTTTGTAGCCGCCAGTATTTCCATCATTAAAATCTACCGTTTCAACTTTCCATCCACGTTGCTCACAATAGCGCATGTACATTCTGTATAAATCACCAGCAAAAATACTTGCTTCATCACCACCAGTTCCTCCACGAATTTCGATGATCGCATTTTTACTATCCTCAGGATCTTCAGGAATCAATAAAATCTGAATCTGTTCTTCTAACTTTTCCTTGCGAGGTTCTAATTCATCCACTTCCACTTTCGCCATCGCCCGAAAATCTTCGTCTTTTTCATCGGATAAAACTTCGCGTGCTTGCGCTAACTCGTTTATCACCTGACGATATTCCTTTTCAGCAACAACAATTTGTTCAAGGTCTTTATAAGCCTTGTTCATTTGCATAAAGCGTTTGCGATCGGCAATAACAGAAGGGTCGCCCAACTGAGTTCCAATTTCATGATAGCGGGCAACCAGCCCCTCCAGCCTTTCAAGCAGGTTTTCTTTCGACATAATTCTGCAAATTTACTGATTAGCAACTATTGTTACCATACAAAAGTGCCATTCTCTGATTGAATCGTTAATTGTTTCTTTTCGGATGGCTCTACCCTGCCAATTACCCGACCTTCAATTCCATATTTGGAAGCAATATCAATAACAGATGACGCAAGTTCTTCTGAAATATAAATTTCCATACGATGTCCCATATTAAATACTTGATACATCTCTTTCCAAGAAGTTGATGACTGCTCTTGTATTATTTTAAATAAGGGAGGTACTGGAAATAAATTATCTTTTATGATGTGCAAATTTTCAATGAAATGCAAAACTTTCGTTTGACCTCCACCACTGCAATGAACCATTCCATGAATATTTTTTCGGAATTTATCGAGTACCTTTTTGATCACTGGAGCGTAAGTTCTTGTTGGTGATAAAACCAATTGACCTGCATCAATCCCTAATCCTTCAATCTGATCTTTCAATTTCAACTTACCAGAATAAATTAAATCGGAGGGAATTCCGCTGTCAAATGTATCTGGATATAGCTCTTTAAGGTAAGAACTAAAAACATCATGACGAGCAGAAGTAAGACCATTGCTTCCCATTCCTCCATTATAACGATCCTCGTATTCAGCTTGTCCGTAGGAACATAATCCAACAATAACATCACCAGCTTTTATAGTTGCATTATCAATAACGTCACTTCGTTTCATTCGACAAGTAACAGTACTATCAACGATGATTGTTCGAACAAGATCACCAACGTCTGCCGTTTCGCCTCCAGTAGTATAAATATTTACTCCATAAGATTTTAACTGTGCAACAATTTCTTCCGTTCCATTAATGATTGCAGCTATAACTTCTCCAGGTATTAATCGTTTGTTTCTTCCTATCGTTGAAGAAAGCAATATATTATCTGTTGCGCCAACACAAAGAAGGTCATCGATATTCATGATGAGTGCATCTTGTGCGATTCCTTTCCATACACTTAAATCTCCAGTCTCCCGCCAGTATGCGTATGCGAGACTACTTTTAGTGCCAGCACCATCCGCATGCATGATATTACAATATGCTTCGTCGTTGCCTAAATAATCAGGAACAATTTTACAGAATGCTTTAGGGAAAAGTCCTTTATCGATATTGCTTATAGCAGCATGCACATCCTCTTTTGTTGCTGACACACCTCTTTGATGGTATCGATCCGAACTATTCATTTGACAAAAATATAGCTTATAATTTTCAATGGAGTTATTTGAAGTAGGTTTTAAAAAAAGAAGCCCTGAAGTCTTCGTACTTCAGGGCTTCTTCTACTTTTAATATTTATTAGTTTTTAGGGACATAATTTGTTCCTGTAACTTCAAATTCTGTACGACGATTGTACTGATTCGCTTTCTCTTGATCTTCTTTAGAAGCCAATTTAGTGATGAATGCTTCTGTTAACACATCACCCTTTTTGAATGGTAAGTATTCTTCGTCATTTTCAACTGCCTTAGGTGTTGATTCGCCTTTTCCTTCAAATGTTAGACGATCTTTAGCAACTTTATTTGCAACTAAATAATCAAGAACACTCTTAGCACGACGATTAGAAAGTTCTAAGTTGTATTTATCATCAGCACGGAAATCGGTATGTGAAGTAAGCTTAACAGTAATGGTAGGATTTTCATTAAGTGTTTTGATTAAACCATCAAGAGCAGTTTTAGATTCTGGACGTAATGTTGCTTTATCCAAATCGTAGAATACTTCAGGAACAGTGATTGGTTTTGCTGTGCTCTTTAATGGGAAATCGAAATCTTTGTCGAAGTTTTTATCTTCATCCAAACCTACAGTTGATAATTCGTGGAACTTAGTTAAGTATCCAGTAAATGATGCTGACAATTTATATTTAACATTCGATTTTAATGGATAAGAATATGTTCCATCGGCACCTGTTCGTACGCTTAAGGAAGTACCATCACTACCAAACAATTCAACAGTAGCTCCTTCAATTGGAGCTTTTGTATCGGTATCATAAACTTTTCCACCAACTAAAATATTCAATGGAGGTAAAACAAAAGTGTAGATGTCATCAGCACCTTTTCCACCATCACGATTTGACGATAAAAATCCAGTAGTATCTGAAGTAAAAATAATTCCGAAATCATCACCAGGAGAATTTAACGGAGACTTAAGATTTACTGGTTCAGACCATGATCCACCTTCATTAGAAGTACTTAAAATATCAAGGCCGCCCATTCCTGGTTTACCATTTGAAGAATAATATAATTTACCGTTTTTCGAAACAGTAGGGAATAATTCATCTCCATCAGTATTGATGGTAGATCCTAGATTCATTGGTGTACCCCAAGCAGCTCCATCTAAAGTAGACATCCAAAGATCTTTACCGCCAGATCCACCTGGCATATCGCTAGCGAAATAAAGTGTTTTACCATCAAGAGATAAACTTGGGTGACCACAGGTATAAGCATCATTATTAAAAGACAGCGATATTGGATCACTCCATTTACCATCTGTTTGTGTAGTCATCATAATTTTACACTGTGTATTTTTGTCTTTACTAGATGGACAAGTAGTGTAATACATTGTTTTTCCAGATGCATCAAAACAAGCTGAACCATCGCTATACTCGCTATTTGCCGGTCCTGGGAAATTCGTTGGTGTACTCCACTTACTATTGTTATCCATATTCGCTTGGAAAACATCAAAAAACTTTTCACCGTACCAATTATCATTATTAGTACCTGTTGCTTCTTCGCGTGATGAAGTGAAAACGATACCATTTTTCATTGATGGATTTTCAGCCACTGCAAAATCATAATATTGCGTGTTAAGTGCTGTTAAATTTTCTACACGATAACGTGTAGGTTTATCTTTCCACTCTTGTGCAGCTTGAGATCCTGCAACGCCAGCAGCTCCTTTCGGATCCGTAGGCATTTTCTCTTTATATGCATTATATTGTACAATAGCTTCTGCATATTTTCCATTGCGTTTTAATGCATCGGCATAACGTAATACATAAGTAGCGTCTTTGGCATTTGCTTTAACAGCCTTTCCGTACCAATCTTCAGCTTCAACATTGTTGTTCATCATGCGTGCGCATTCACCTGCTTTGAAAGCCGCATTGGCCTTATCTTCATTCTTTTTGAATTTAGCATAAGACTTCTTGTAATAAGTAGAAGCAGTGTAATACTGCGCTGTGTTAAAATACTTATCCGCCTTTTGAGTTTTACTCTTTGGAACTTTCGGTGCTTTGTTAGCCGAATATCCATTAACAAATGCAATTGATAAGATGAACAGTAAGCAAAATAATTTCTTGATCATAAGGGAACAGTAATTAAACAGTTTCGATGAAGGACAAAGGAAACAAATTATATTTAAACGAAAAAGTGGAAGACCTCGTTTAATTATACATCAATTCAGCTGATCACTAAGTAGTTACGGGTTATTGGAGGAATTGCCTAAAATAATTTATCAACTATTAGCTCTTATGAAGGGAAGTAGGGAGGCTCTTTTACTCCCACGAAATACATTTTAAACTTACTTAAACAGTCAAATAAAATTTGAAAAGGATCGTATTAAACCTTAATAACTTTTTTACTCGTAATTAATACCACAATTTAATTTGTTCATTTCGTAAGTTCGCTGTAATAGACTTACTTTAATTACAATTCAATAATCATGATTCATTAATCAACTTTGATTTTCGACAATTAAAAAGCAAGAATTTGTGAAAGCTGATGATTTACCAATTTTTCAGTTGCATCCTTGAACGCATTTTGATCCATTTCGTTTTGTACTCCACTAATCGGTAATAAAAATGGCAAAACATGCACATTCATGTGATTCATTACTGAGGCAAAGTGATCCATTCCTCTTAAATTTCCTGCTCTTCCAGTAGAGATCCCTACAAGTGCAGCCTTCTTACCTGAAAAAGCAATTCGAGGATCCATTACATCTATTAACAACTTAAGTATGCCTGGGAAACTTCCGTTGTATTCTGGAAATACGAAAATGAATTTCTCAGTTGGCCGAAATATCTCATGCTGAATTTGCAATATTGCATCTGGCTTCTTTCCTTTCTCATATACATCCGTATGTAAAACCTCTTCAGGCAGAGATTCTAAATCGAAATACTTTGTTTCCGAATGTCTTTCTTGTAACATCCCATAATAAATCTTCGAAAATTTTGAGGTAAGGCTATTGGGGCGATTCGTTCCAGAAATTAAAGTGATCATGCATTTATATTTAGTATTCGGAAACGCTTTTTATGTAAAATAGTTTTAAGATTTAACTTTATAAACAAAGACTGGTTGATTTTTATTGTTCTTATTTAACCAATGCAATAAATTGTCCATAAAGCTAGGTTCCGCAGTGTAAACTAATTCAATATTTTTTCCACTTTTGATTTGAAAATTGGTTGTCCTTTTTTGAAGATCTTGATCCTCAAAAAATAAAATATAATTTGGAAATTGTTCCTTGTTATTTCTTTGTAATGCCACCTTCAAACTATCAACAGTAAATCCTGAATAGATGGAATATCCCTTTTGCCATTTTCCACTGTAATATTGTGGCAATAGTTGCGCATCATCTGTATGACTTGATTCAATTATAAAATTATTGTAATCTGGTTTATTATACAAATAATACATTGCTTCTACGCGCGATCTTTTTGAGTACATAGTACTGATAAATAAAAGTGGTAGAATATTAATGATCCAAAAAAATTTCCATGATCCAACTTCAAATTTTTTCCATTTAATATGTTCTCTTATTTGAGCCCATCCAACTATTCCTCCACAAATTAAATAAGGGACAAATGGCATTATAAATCGTTCTTGTTTATTTGGAAAATAGCTATGAAAAATAAAGAAACATAATGATGGTAAAAACAAAACAAAAATCTTTTTCCAACTTTTAAAATATCCCGCAATTAAATATAAACTTATGGGTGGAATTAACATCCCTCCAACTGTAAATATATATTGATAAGAAGGACGATTAAAATAACTTGTGGAGTTTGCGAAATTATAATTTACATATTCTTTTAACTCCACAAATGGCAACCCCCAAAGAAACATATCTGCCGATTGAGTAATAAAAAAAGTTGTAAAAAAAACAGCAAAACAAATCACGCCATTGATGAATTCTTTTCTTATTAAAAACACTAATCCAACCCCTACAAAAAAGAACAAACATTGATACCGAATACCCATTGCAATGCCTATAAATAATCCTACCCAAACAGAGTATTTACTATTTTTAGTTTCGTCAAATTTTATCAATGCTAATGAGGAAGCTAACAATGGCGGAACGCATACCCACTCCACTAAATTACGAACACTCAAGGATGGAATAAACCATAATAATGCTAATATCCATCCAGCCTCTTTTGCAACCTTTTCGTTGCTCAGTCGAAGCGTGATTTTATACCCAAGAATAATTACCAATAAGGAATAACAAGCGTGAATAAACCTTATCAAAAGCATTTTTACTTGTGGATCATTTACATTAACTAGCTGGAAAAATTTAAACAAAAGAATATGAAATCCTACATAAAACCAACTATGACCGCTCACCTGTCCGCCAGCATTCCAAGGCAACCAGTTGTTATAATCATAACCGGCAGCAATACTTTGACCCGCTTCTATAACCAAAAAATGATCATCGTGCATCCCGTAGCCTTTCGAAAAAATTACTGCAATTAATCGAACCAATAATCCAACAAGCACAATAACCGTGAGTGGACTTTTTTCATAATATGTCTTAACGATTTTCATAGATTTCCGATGCGAAAGTAAATCATTGATAATAGATTTTACTTGATTATCTTATTTCGTTCAGAATTGATAAGATTTAAACCAATTATTAGTAGATTTAAAGCACTGATTATTACTAATACTTACTTATTAACATTGGACTCCATTTAAGAGTGTATATCGTCTTAAAATTAGTATCTTTGACATGTTAATCTGTATTCTATTTAAATCTTTGATAATGAGCGAACAAGTGCTAGAAAAAGAACAACAAGCGAATGATTATTCAGCGGATAGTATACAAGTCCTTGAAGGATTGGAAGCAGTGCGGAAACGCCCAGCCATGTATATCGGTGATATTGGATTTAAAGGTCTTCACCACCTTGTTTATGAAGTAGTTGACAACTCAATCGATGAGGCACTTGCAGGACATTGTAAAAACATCGATGTTTTTATAAATCTTGACAATAGTGTAACAGTACGAGATGATGGACGTGGTATCCCAACGGATATGCATCATAAAGAAGGAAGATCAGCACTTGAAGTTGTAATGACAGTTCTTCACGCTGGAGGTAAATTTGATAAAGATTCTTATAAAGTTTCAGGTGGATTACATGGTGTTGGTGTTAGTTGTGTGAATGCGTTGTCGATTGCTTTAAAAGCTACCATCCATCGTAATGGAAAAATATTTGAACAAGAATTTAGCATTGGAAAGCCTTTATATCCGGTAAGGGAAATTGGCGAAACTACGCTCACAGGTACTGAAGTAACCTTCAAACCAGATGATACTATTTTCATCACTACAATTTATCATTACGATACCCTTGCAACCCGACTACGCGAACTTTCATTCCTTAACAAAGGAATTTCAATTAACATTACCGACTTACGTGAACTTAACACTGAAGGCGAAGCTGTAAATAAAGACAGATTCTATAGCGATCGTGGTCTAGTGGAGTTTGTTGAATTCCTAGATGCTACTCGTGAAAAATTAATTGACGATGTAATTTACATGGAAGGGGAACGTAATAACATCCCAGTGGAAGTTGGTATGCATTACAATACTTCCTACAATGAAAATGTTCACTCTTATGTGAATAATATTAATACACATGAAGGTGGAACTCACCTTTCTGGTTTTAGAAGGGCTTTAACTCGTACGCTAAAAAATTACGCAGATAAAGAAGGTCTTTTAAGTAAATTAAAATTCGAAATTTCTGGTGATGACTTTCGTGAAGGATTAACTGCTGTTATTTCGGTAAAAGTTCAAGAGCCACAGTTTGAAGGTCAAACAAAAACCAAACTTGGAAACAACGAAGTAATGGGTGCCGTTGATCAAGCTGTTTCTGATATGCTTCAAATGTATTTGGAAGAGCATCCGCGCGAAGCAAGAATTATTGTAAGCAAAGTGATCCTAGCTGCCACCGCTCGACATGCTGCACGTAAAGCACGTGAAATGGTGCAACGTAAAGGTGCTTTCACTGGATCAGGACTACCAGGAAAACTTAGTGATTGTTCAGAAAAAGCAGCTTATAAATCAGAATTATTTCTTGTCGAGGGAGATTCTGCGGGTGGAACGGCTAAGCAAGGTCGTAACCGCGAATTCCAAGCGATCTTACCACTTAGAGGTAAAATCCTCAACGTAGAGAAAGCGATGGATTATAAGATCTACGACAACGAAGAGATCCGCAATATGTTTACAGCAATGGGAGTTAGTAAAGGTACTCCTGAAGATGAACGAGCACTAAATATTGAAAAGCTTCGCTACCATAAAATTGTCATCATGACAGATGCCGATATTGATGGAAGTCATATTACGACGCTTATCCTTACTTTCTTTTTCCGCCACATGAAAGAGCTTATCGAAAACGGATATATCTATATCGCAACACCTCCACTTTACCTCGTTAAAAAAGGAAAAGAAGAAGAATATTGCTGGACCGATGAACAACGAATTGCTGCTGTAAAAAGAATCGGTGGTGAAGGCAAAGAATCAACTGTCGGGATCCAACGTTATAAAGGTCTTGGTGAGATGAATGCTGAGCAATTGTGGGAAACTACAATGCGTCCAGAAACGCGAACACTTCGCCAGGTAACAATTGAAAGTGCCGCTGAAGCTGATAGAATTTTCTCCATGCTAATGGGTGATGATGTTCCGCCTCGTCGTGAATTTATCGAGAAAAATGCAAAATATGCAAAAGTGGATGTTTAATATCTCCTAAATAATTACAAAAACGCAGCCTTCCGGCTGCGTTTTTTTTGTGTACTATCCAAAAATCTATTTAAGCAAACACCCCCACTTCTATTACATCATCTAAGAATTTAGACTCTTTTATTCTCATTCAAGGTGTTTTTTTTCTTGATCCGAATAATTGAAAAAATTCAATCCTGACTTGTCCGTTACTTAAAATACAAAATCGTAACAAATAGAGAATATGATAGTTAGCTTTTAATTTTTCGTATTTTGCTGACCTAATCGGTGAAAATGTACAAAATCAGGCAAATTAAGTACGCTAAAAATTCAACTTCTGTACAAGTATATAAGATTGAGAA
>JBBRAW010000099.1:0-13573 GCA_038206385.1 Bacteroidia bacterium
ATACATACGTATGCAACTGCTGGAACATATAATGTATCACTTGTGTCGAGTACAGCTGGTGGTTGTTCTGATACAAAAGTTTTGCAGATTCAAATTTTTCCAAAGCCAACAATTGCGTTTACACCGAGTGCATTAAGTGTATGTGCGAAATCAACTGTCAGTTTAAATAATACAAGTACTTCAAGTAATGGAGCTATTAATACTTGGAATTGGAGTTTTGGTGATGGAACAACTTCATCAATACAAAATCCAACACATACGTATGCATCCGCTGGAACATATACAATTTCATTAACTGGAATTACATCACATGGATGTAGTGCATCGTTAACAAAAACAATTGTTGTAAATGCATTGCCATTAGCAGATGCAGGCTCAAACGCAAGTATTTGTTTTGGTACTTCAACATCATTAACTGCAACGGGTGGTAATTCTTATGTATGGAGTACGGGTGCTGCAACGGCAACTATTTCTGTAAGCCCTATTGTGAATACAACGTATTTTGCAACGGTTACAAATGCTTCAGGATGTACAGCACGCGACTCTGTAAAAGTTACTGTGAAAACGCTTCCTACAGCGAATGCTGGTCCTGATAAATCAATTTGTAATGGAGGAAATATTAACCTAACAGCAACAGGTGGTGGAACTTATTCATGGAATCCAGGAGGAGCAAATACCTCTGTGATTTCTGTTAATCCCTCCACAACTACCAACTATATTGTTACTGTAACTGGCGCAAATGGTTGTCAGAAAAAAGATACTGCTCGCGTAACTGTTAATAGTATTCCTATTGCATCCGCAGGACCAGATCAAGCTGTTTGTACAGGAACTACTGCTACATTAACAGCGAGTGGTGGATCAACTTATTTATGGCAATATAATGGCGCAACTACTTCAACAATTTATGTCAATCCTTCAACTGCAAGTTCATACATTGTAACAGTTACAAATGCATTCGGTTGTTCTGCAAAGGATACTGTTGCATTAACATTGAATCCAACACCATCAGTAAGTTTAGCAAGTGCATTCTTTTGTACTGGTTCTAATGCAATATTAGATGCAGGTAATCCAGGAATGTCGTACGATTGGATGCCGAATGGAGAAGTTACACAAACAATTACTGTTGCAACTCCAGGATTATATACTGTTGTTGTAACAAATGGATTCGGATGTTATGCTACAGCAAGTACAAATGTAGTGGAAGGTGGAACCGGAATTGCTTCTGTGCCTTTAAACGTTATTGCATGTCAAGGTGCTACTGTTACTCTCGATGCTGGAAATCCTGGAATGAATTTCTTGTGGTCGACTGGTGCAACATCTCAAACAATTCCTACTACAACTACTGGATTGTATCAAGTAACAGTAACCGATGCCGGTGGATGTTCCTCTACTTTCGGACATAATGTTACTATCAATCCGAAACCAGTTGTAAATTTTACTGCTGGAAATTCTTGCTTAGGAAATGCAACACAGTTTGCAGATAATACTACACTAAGTTCAGGAAATATTTCTTTATGGAACTGGAATTTTAATAATGGAAATTCTTCTATTCAACAAAATCCTTCTCAACAATATGTAACTGCTGGAACGTATTCAACAACGTTAATTGTTACAAGCAATGCAGGCTGTATTGATTCTGTAAAGAAAAATGTTACGATAGATCCATTACCTGTTGCTGATTTTACTGCGAATACTGTTTGTAAAAATGCAGGAACACAATTTACAAATGCATCTTCAATAGCAAGTGGTGTTATCACTAATTGGAATTGGTCGTTTGGTGATAACAAAACGGATACAACACAAAGTCCAGTTCATACTTATGCAACTGATGGAAATTATATTGTAACATTAATTGTTGCATCAACTTCTGGTTGTCGTGATACAAGTGTTTATTCGGTTAACGTAAATCCAACACCAACTGCACGATTTACTGCTCCTGATGTTTGCGATGGTGACTCCATGCGATTTGCGAATGCATCCTTTATCAATAATGGTTTTATTAGTGATGTTGCATGGAATTTTGGTGATGGAAATACTTCTACTGATGTTGATCCAGTTCACCTTTATGCAAATTCAGGAAACTATATTGTTACGCTTACTGTTGGATCTGATTTAGGTTGTCAAGATGCTATTGCAAAACAAATAAATGTGAATGCGAATCCAGTTGTAAATTTTGCAACAGCGCCTGTTTGTGATGGCAATGCAGCAAACTTTATCGATCAATCTGCAATAAGCGCAGGAAATGTTAGTGGATGGTATTGGAATTTTGGTGATGGAAGTTTTACGAATCAACAAAACCCTTCACATGCGTTTGCTAGTGCAGGAAATTATACCATCTCCTTAGTTGCAACTTCTAATAATGGTTGTCGTGATACTGCTAGTAAATCGACAGCGATTAATCCGAATCCTATAGCTGCATTTACAACATCTGATGTTTGTTTAGGAAGTTCAACACAATTTACTGATGCGTCAAATATTGCTGCTGGTGGAATAACAAGTTGGTCGTGGAATTTTGGTGATGCAGCAACATCTAACAATCAAAATCCTACTCATAGCTATGCAAGTACAGGAACATATATTGTTGATTTAATAGTAGCTTCTGCTAATGGTTGTATCGATACTGTTCAACAAAGTGTAAACGTATTCCCTGTTCCTGTAGCTAATTTTGCTTCCAACAATGTTTGCTTAACAGATCAAACAGAATTCTTTGATCAATCATCTATTGTTGGTGGAAGTAACTTTAATTACAATTGGAATTTTGGTGATGCAACATCATCAACATTAACAAATCCTGTTCACAAATATGCAACCGCAGGAAACTACAATGTGAATTTAACGATTACTACTCCTTATGGATGTACTAGTTCGAAAACAATTCCTGTTTCAGTTTATGATTTACCAATACCACAATTTACTGCAGGCAATGTTTGTTTAAATCAGTTAACACAATTTCAAGAAAATTCAAGTATACCAAATGGAACAATCAATGGTTGGTATTGGACATTGGGCGATGCAACGAATTCTTCTGCACAGGAACCAACACATTATTATGTTGCACCTGGAATGTATCGTGTAACATTAGAGGTAACTTCTGATCAAGGATGTAAGGCAAGTAAGACAGATTCATTGATGATTTTTGCATTACCAACTCCATCAATTGCAAGCGGAACTGGTTGTGTAAATGATAATATTTCTTTTGCTGATACAAGTTCTGGAAGCAATAATTCTATCAACAATTGGAATTGGAATTTTGGAAATGGAGTTGTTAGTACAAATCAAAATCCTAACATTGCATTTACAAGTGCAGGCCAACATTTTGTATCATTAACAACAACAAATGCAAATGGATGTAATGCTACTACTTCTTTAACAGTTACTGTTAGTCCGCTACCAATAGCAGGATTTACTAATGGATCTGCATGTGCAAATTCTGCAATTAGCTTTGCAAATTCAAGTACGATTCCTGCGGGTGGAACTATCACAGGTTACTCTTGGGATTTTGGTGATGGATCAGGAACATCATCTGCAACAAATCCATCGTATACTTATGCAAATCCAGGAACTTATACTGTTACATTAATCGCAATAAGTAATGCAGGATGTACGGATACTATCACTGGACAAGTAATTATTCATCCAATACCAACAGCGAATTTCAATCAAACAAATGCTGCAGGTTGCGGACCAATAATTGTTCAATTTAATGACTCATCATATATCGGTTCAGGAAATATTATAAGTTGGTATTGGGATTTTGGTGATGGACAAACTTCTAACTTACAAGATCCTTCACATACTTATTCTGTTAGTGGATCATACAATGTAAGTCTTACTGTTACTTCTGATTCTGGATGTACCAATACAACAACAATAAATAATGCAGTTACAGTTTATCCTGGTCCGCAAGCCGAGTTCACAGCGGAGCCAATGAAACAATTAATACTGAATCCTAATTTTAATTTTATCAATCTAAGTAATGGCGGACAAACGTATGCTTGGACATTTGGTGATGGAAGTGCATCGTTTGATTACGAGCCTGCACATACTTATGGTGATACAGGAACATACAATGTAATTTTATGGGTTACGAATTCTTATGGTTGTCGTGATTCAGTGCAACATCCTGTTCGTGTAGATCCTGAATTTAGCTTCTGGATTCCGAATGCTTTTACGCCAAATGAGGATGGAGTAAATGATGGATTCAACGTTACTGGAATTAGTATTGTTGATGTGAAGTTGCATATCTTCAATCGTTGGGGTGATGAAATATTCTTCAGTCAAGGACGAGAAAATGCACCGTGGGATGGAAGCGTAGCTGGGATGTCTAAACCCGCACAAGAAGGAGTGTATGTTTATATGGTCGAAGTAAAAGACGTGTGGGGCCAAACGCATGAGAAGGTTGGACAAGTTAACTTAGTTCGGTAAAAGAAAATAAATAAGAATTGTATTCCTCCATCTTTAATTAGTATTTCGATTAACTGTTGTTAGAAATTAATAATCTTCTAGAACACCGAAGGGTTATTAGCAAATGCTGATAACCCTTATTTGTTTCCTAAACAAGTAATTGAATTCAATCAAAATAATTTGTACTTTCATGGTACACATTTTTAAAAGCCTTTACCATGAAATCACTATTTACATTCGTAATTTGTTTCCTTTTATCGTCAACTATTTATTGTCAATCTCCTTGGCTCGATAATAGTTTTAATGGAAACGGAATTGTTATTGATTCAGTAAAAAATCATTCGTTATCGACGAACTCCATGAATTTGCAAAGTAATGGTGATCTAATTTTAGCTGGAGCAAATGGATCATTAATAACTGGCATAACAAATTTTGGTATTACTAGATTAAATTCTTTTGGATTAATCGATACAACTTTTGGAACTTCTGGTCGAGTAAGCATTTCAATGGGGACTGGAACTTCACTTGCTTATACATCGGAATTACAAACGGATGGAAAGATTGTTGTTGCAGGAACAAGTTACAACGGCAATGACTTCGATTATGCTTTGGTTCGTTTAAATATTGATGGATCAATTGATACTTTATTTGATTTCGATGGAAAAGTTATAACATCATTATCTGTGAATGACGATCTTCCTACTTGTATTGCGATACAACCTGATGGAAAAATAATTGTCGCTGGTTATACTACAGATGGTTCTCATACCGGAACTTCAATGGCGAGATATTTAACAGATGGATCATTGGATACAACATTTAATGGAACTGGAATAGTGCTTTCAAATTATTTAAGTCTTTATGAAAAGCCAGCTTCAATAGCCTTAAATCAATTCGGACAAATTATTTTAGCAGGAGGAAAAACAACTGTTGGTTCGATTGGTGAAATTCAATTGTTAAGATACAACTCCAATGGAAGTATTGATTTGTCATTCGGAATTTTGGGAGAAGTAAATACTGATATCGGCACTGAGGATGATGCAGCATCAGCAATAGTTATTCAGCCAGATAATAAAATTGTTATAGCAGGTTCAGGAGATAATTTTTCTCCGATAACAAATATTACTGCTTACGATTTTATTTTTGCTCGTTACCTTCCTAATGGCGATTTAGATACAACATTTGGAGTAGGAGGTAAGCAGGCAATTGCTATTGGGAATTACAATGACATCGCAACATCCATTGCATTAGATAGTAATTTAAATATTGTTTCCGCTGGTTATTCAAATAACTCGAGCAACTTTCAAGATTATGATTTTGCGCTTGTTCGCTTAACTGCTGATGGAAATTTAGATTCTAGTTTTGCTTATAATGGAAAATTAACAACTCCAATTTTAGCAGCTGATGATCTTTCTTATTGCTCGTTGATACAACCTGATGGTAAAATTATTAGTGCTGGCTCCACACAAAATGTTGGTAGATATGATTTAGCTGTTGTACGTTATTTACCATCTTTAGCTGTTGGACTAAATGATTTTTCAGTCGATAATAAAAATATACTCGTTTATCCAAATCCAATTTCTGATAGAACAACCATCAACTTCATCCTAAAAGAAAACGAAAAAATTTCTATTAATTTAATTGACATGTCAGGAAATATAGTTCATCAATTTATGAGTTTTTACATGGCAAAATCAGGAATGAATCATCAAGAATTAATTATTCCATCAAGCATTTCAAAAGGAAATTATATACTGCGTTTGACTACCGCGGAAGGAAATGCTAATGTGAAAGTGTTAATAGAATAGAGAATTACAGAATTAAAATATTCAGATAGTTATAAAGCCGCAATTCACCAGTTAGTGGTCCCTTCGGGATAAATCGCCATATCGTGGCCCCTTCGGGGCAATTTAATTCAATATCCCAAAATTTTCATCATACTCTTGGCTGATTGCTCCTTTGCAAATAGCCTTGTTGTATAATCACCATCTTCAGTACGATCAATTAAAACATGTTTTGGAGCAGGTACCAAACAATGTTGAATTCCACCATAACCACCAATACTTTCTTGATAAGCCCCTGTATGAAAGAAGCCTAGAAATTGTTCCGTTTCTCCATCAGGTTTAGGCAAAAACACCCGGTTACGAATGGATTCCATAATGTAATAATCATCACTGTCGCAAGTTATTCCGCCAAGGTTTACACGCTGATAATCTTTATCCCAATTGTTAATTGCAAGTAAAATAAATTTCTGTTTGATGCCCCACGTGTCTGGCAAAGTGGTGATAAATGAACTATCAATCATACTCCAAAGCTCATTGTCGTTCTGCTGCTTCTGACCAACTACACTAAATAAAATTGCTCCGCTTTCGCCAACAGTAAATGATCCGAACTCTGTAACGATGGTTGGCTCTTCTACTTCGCGTTGATCACAAGCCATCTTAATCTGACGAATAATCTCATCCGCCATGTATTGATAATCGTAGTTGAAGTCGAGTTTGGTACGAATAGGAAAGCCACCGCCAATATCCAAATATTCTAATTCAGGGCAAATCTTTTTTAGATCACAATATAAATTAATATTCTTTTGCAATTCACTCCAGTAATATGCAGTATCCTTTACTCCAGTATTGATAAAAAAATGAAGCAATTTTAATTCTACATTCTTATTATTCTGAATTTGTTGCTTGTAATAATCTACTATACCATTGTAACGAATTCCTAAACGTGAGGTGTAAAATTCTGCGTTGGGCTCTTCTTCTGCTGCTATTCGAATTCCAACTTGCAATTTGCCTTTATAGTTTTTCTGTAATTGCGGAAGTTCATCTTTATTATCAAGGATAGAAATTACATTGGTAAATCCATCTTTCATCATGTCAATTATTCCGTCCGTATAATTGTCACGCTTGAAACCATTACAAATAACCATTCTACTTTTATCAACTTTACCCTGAGATGCCAATTCACGAATAATTGGAATATCAAACGCTGAACTTGTCTCCAAATGGACATCATTTTTCAATACTTCTGATAAAACAAATTCAAAGTGAGAGCTTTTTGTACAATAGCAATACAAATAATTACCTTTGTAATCTGCCTTCGCCATGGCTACATTGAATAATCGAGTTGCCTTTTGGATTTGATCGCTTATCTTTGGCAAATAGGTGATTTTTAGTGGAGTGCCATATTGCTCTATTAAGTCCATGAGAGGTATTCCATTGAAATGGAGGCAATTATCTTCAACTTTAAATCCTTCTTGAGGGAATTCAAAAGTTTGTTCAATTAAGTCGGTGTATCTGTTCTTCATTAATCCGTATGAGTTACTTTGCTATTAATATACAAATGTAAGTAACTTGGATTTATAAAATAACATCATAATAAAATTTAATAAGGGTAAGTTTTAGTAAGGATTCAGGATTTCATATTTTACTTTCCCCTAAATATCAGCATGTATGCATAAGAAAATAAAGTTTATTGAAGTGAAGTCGGAGATTGGCGCTGGTACGCGTGGAGCAAGTTTAGGTCCGGATGCAATCAAGGTTGCGGCTTTAGATTATGGTAGTACTTTGTTCCACAAGATCAGCTCTGTTGAGATTCCTGTCGAGAACAACTTGCTTTTCGAACCTCAAGGAAGCCCTTATGCTAAACGTCTTCGAGGCATCCTAAATGTTTATGAGAAGCTTGTTAAAACTGTAGGCGACACCTTAAAAGCAAAGGAGTTCCCTATTGTTCTAGCCGGTGATCATAGTTCTGCAGGAGGAACGATCGCGGGGATAAAAGCAGCCTTCCCTAAGAATAGATTAGGTGTAATCTGGATTGATGCACACGCCGATTTGCATTCTCCTTATACTAGTCCGACCGGGAATGTTCATGGTATGCCGTTAGCTGCTTCATTGGGAGAAGACAACAGTGCAAGTAGGATGAATAAGCCTGATAAGGACACTGCGGATTTATGGAATAGACTAAAAAAGGTAGGTGGTATCGCTCCCAAAATCAATTATTCAGACTTAGTATACATTGCCGTTAGAGATGTTGAGCCAGAAGAAACATATCTTATTAAGAAACATAAAATCAAATGTTTTACCACTAACGACGTTCGACGTGATGGGGTTGAGAAGATTGCACGTGATGCTTTAGCTTATCTCAACAATTGTCAGATGATCTATGTTTCGTTTGATGTAGACAGTATGGATTCATCTATTTCCAAAGGTACTGGAACTCCCGTTCGGAATGGAATTACGGAAAAGGAAGCAGGTTCGTTATGTGTTAGATTGATTCAAAATGAAAAAGTTTGTTGTTTTGAAATAGCCGAAGTAAATCCTACGCTCGATAAAGAAAATTTAATGGCTGAAAATACATTTGAAATTCTTCAACGTGTAGTTTCTCAAATCGCATAATATTTTTGATCTATATTGAACTCAATAGTAAAGTTAATTTAATATGTTATTTGAACTCGAATTACGTGCGGCTACCGAAAGGGCAATGCAAGAATTATACAAGATCTCTGTAAGTCCAGATGATATTTCAATTAACGAAACTCGAAAGGATTTCGAAGGTGATTTAACAGTCGTTGTTTTTAATCTTGCAAAATTAGCAAGACAAAGTCCAGATGTTTTGGGAAAAAATGTTGGCGATTGGTTAAATGAACATTGTGGAGAAGTTTTACGCTATAATGTTGTAAAAGGATTTTTAAACATCGTTGTTAAAACTGAAGCATGGCAAAATGTTTATGCGGAAGCATCTTTAGATAAAAGCTTTGGACGAGTTAGCATAAATGCAAATGTTTCTAAACATCCAGTTTTAGTTGAATATAGTTCACCTAATACAAATAAGCCATTACATCTTGGGCATGTTAGAAATAATTTTTTGGGATATGCTATTGCAGAAATATTAAATGCTACTGGAAACCCAGTTAGAAAAGTAAATCTTATTAATGATCGTGGTATCCACATTTGTAAATCAATGTTAGCATGGATGAAAAATGGAAATGGAGAAACTCCAGAGTCAACTGGAATAAAAGGCGATCATTTGGTAGGTAAATATTATGTGAATTTTGATCAGACGTACAAGGCTGAAATTATTCAGTTAATGGAAAGTGGAGTTGAAGAAGAAATTGCCAAAAAAACTGCTCCTTCAATTATTGAAGCTCAAGATTTACTTTTAAAATGGGAGTTAAATGATCCTGCAACAGTTCAGTTATGGGAAACCATGAACAGTTGGGTTTATAAAGGTTTTGATGCAACTTATAATATGATGGGTGTTGGTTTTGATAAATTTTATTATGAATCAGAAACCTATTTGCTAGGAAAAGGAATTGTTTTAGAAGGATTAGAAAAGGGTGTTTTTTATAAAAAAGAAGATGGCTCTGTTTGGATCGATCTAACAGAAGAAGGATTGGATCAAAAATTATTGATTCGTGCGGATGGTACCAGTGTATATATCACACAAGATTTAGGTACTGCAAAAATGCGCTATGAAGAAACCAAGTTTACAAAACTTATTTATGTTGTAGGAAATGAACAGGAGTATCATTTTAAGGTGCTTCGTGCCATAATGAAACGTTTAGGTTATGATTGGTGGAATGAATTGCAACATCTTTCTTATGCAATGGTAGATCTTCCTTCAGGAAAAATGAAATCCCGCGAAGGCACTGTTGTGGATGCAGATGATTTAATGCAAGAGATGATTGATGAGGCGAAAAAGATTACACAGGAACTAGGTAAAATTGACGACTTCGAAAGTGATGAGGCGAATGCATTGTATCACATGATAGGAATGGGAGCTCTTAAATATTTTATCTTAAAAATTGATCCTGAAAAAAGGATGTTGTTTAATCCTTCAGAGTCTATCGATTTCAATGGTAATACTGGTCCATTTATTCAATATACGTATGCTCGAATTCGTTCTGTGATCCGTAAAGGTGTACAATATAAAAACCTTACGGGTTATGAATCATTCAATCCTGTTACGTATAAAAATATAAATGAAAAGGAAAGGGATTTGATGAAAATCATTTTAGATTATCCATATCAATTAGGTGATGCAGCAGATAAATTATCTCCAGCGATAATTGCAAATTATGTGTATGAACTTGCTAAAGTTTTTAATCAATTTTATCATGAAAATGCTATTGTAGAAGAATCTCAAACAGAAACTTCCATGTTTCGAATGCACTTAAGTAATCAATGTGCGAGAATTATAAAAATGGCATTTGCTTTATTGGGAATTCAAGTTCCTGAAAGAATGTAATCAAGATGAAACGCATATTCCCAGTACTTTTAATGACAGTAATAATTTTTAATGCTGGAATTTTATCTGCGATTATATCTCGTTCAGTTGCTTCTGTAAGTATGCCAATAACATCTTTAAAGAATGGCGATCTAATTCTTAGAAATGGTAAGGGAATGGTGAGCCATTGGTTTAGAAGAATGTCATTGCACGATCAACAATTTTCTCATGCAGGATTGATAAATATAGTTGGTAATACTGTTTTTGTTTTGCATGCTTATCAAGAGTCAAATCCTTCAGGATTAATTAAAGAAACACTCGATCAATTTATAAATCCAGACCTTTGTGATAAATATGCGATTTATCGTTATGATTTGGATAATCATCAAAGAGAAAAAGTTCATGAGAATATGTTAAATGATTTAAATAGCAAAATTCCATTTGATGATGCCTTTGAATTAAATAATGGTAGGGCAGTGTATTGCACGGAATGGATTCATGATTGTTTGAATACGTCGTTGAACGATTCTAATTATATTCCTAAATCCATTGTTAAAGATTTTAGTTTTATTTCCCCTGATAATCTATATTTGAATTCACATGCTTACAAACTTCTTCAAAAGCAGTATTAAAAATATGAAAAAGTATTTCGTAATTTATTTTGGTGTAATGTTATCTTTGTTGGCATCTTGTACAAAGGAAGAAGCACCACGTCCAGTTGCTGAAAAATTTCTTAATGCCATGCAAAAAAGAGATTATTCCGAGGCGTCAAAATACGGTACTAAAGAAACAGTAAAATTGCTAAAGCAATTAGAACGTATTGAGAAATTAAATGAATCTGATTTAACTGAAAAATCTGGAAAGATAAATATTGTTTCTGAAGATATTCAAGGAACTTTTGCCACCGTTTACTTTACAGAAGAAGGAAATGAACTTCAACAAAAGATTACTTTAAAGAAAGTTTCTCCTATTGAAGATACTAATGGAAAGAAAGAGTGGAAGGTAGCATTGAAGAAAGAAGAGATCCAACTAAATAAGCAACCAAGAACGAAAATTCTTAATGACTCATTGCCTGGAAAAATTCCAGTATAGTTTTTTTATTTCCTTATAATTTTATACCTTTAATCATGAATTATCCAATAAACGAACTTTCAAAAGACTCAAGAATTTGGGTGTTTACTTCTTCATCATTAATTGACAATGAAATTGCAAAATTATTAATGGAGGATACTGCATTTTTTTTAGATAATTGGCTCGCACATCAACAAATTCTAAAAGCTGGAACAATAATATTGCACCAACATTTTTTGATTATTGCTGTTGATGAAAATCACACAGGAGCAAGTGGATGCTCAATTGATAAATTGCATCAATTTATTCAGTTGGAAGAAAAGAAATTTAATTTGAAATTACTTGATAGAATGAGAGTGGTTTATAAAGTAGGTGATGAAATAAAAAATATAGCTATTCCTGAGTTGCAGCAATTAATTAAGTTAGGTGAGATTTCTTCTAATACAATTGTCTTTAATCCTTTGGTGGAATCACTCTCTTCATTGAATACTAGTTTCGAAATTGCTTTACAGTATACCTGGCTAAATCGTTATCTTATAAAACAACCTTCATGAAAATCCGTAAATGGCTTTTCAATATTTTTAAATTGATTTGTGCTTTGGCGCTCGTCTATTTTTTATTTATGCTACTTATCCATTCTCTTATTTCGCATTTCGAACATCCGATTACGCCTGAGTAAGCACCGAATAGGAAGCATGGTTTTACTAGAGGTTTGTTTTTATTGGTTGTCACTACAATTGTAAGTGAAATGTATTCATAAAAATGTAAAGTTTTACAGATTCTTCACACGTTCATGGCATGTTAATTTTTCAACTAAAATAAATATTTTCGTGTTCGCTGCAAGAGAAACAATCTCACTTACGAAAAAATATTCTATTCACAAGCGTAGGCGAAAATTTTTTAGTTTTGATAAATACCCAAATAATGAATTCAGTAAATTTTTTTCTACGTAGTAGAAATACTTAAAATCTAAATCACTTTGATGCATGTCGTTTTTTAGAGCGCAAATTTAATAGCTCTACAGAAAGTGAAAACGCCATTGCAAAATAAATATATCCCTTTGGAACATCATAGTGGAATGCTTCAACTGTTAACATGAATCCGATCATTAATAAAAATGCAAGCGCTAACATTTTAATGGTAGGATGATTATTTACGAAATCAGAAACAGATTTGGCAGCGGCTAACATCACTAACATTGAAATGATTACTGCTGCAATCATAATCGATACATGGTTTACTAATCCAACAGCAGTTAAAATTGAATCAAAAGAAAATACAATATCAAGACCGATGATTTGTAATACCGCCATATTTAAGGAAAGCTTCTTTGTACTGGTCTCAATTGCTCCTTCTTCACCTTCAATTTTTGAATGAATCTCTGAGGTGCTTTTAGCCATCAAAAATAAACCTCCAGCAAGTAAAACGATATCTCTTCCGCTAAAGCCATGTTCCATAATTGTAAACAGGTTTTCCTTCAGTCCAATAATCCAACTAATCCCAAAAAGTAATCCAATTCGTATAACTAATGCTAGTGTTAATCCAATTTTTCGTGCCCGACTTTGTTTGGAGGCTGGTAACTTTCCAGCAATTATGGAGATAAAAATTATATTATCAATTCCTAAAACAATTTCCATTACTACAAGTGTAAATAGACTTATAAATCCAGAAACAGTAAATATTATTGAAATTTCATCCGACATTGTTCATAGGTATGTTAAAATCCTTGCAAATATAATTTATAGAAACAAATCTAAGCCCAATAATTAAAGAATGATTCATTATTGAGCATTTTGTCAAAAAGATATATTAAATATGAATGAGAGTTATATGATTGATAACACGTTCAAAAATATTGATTTTTGAGATT
>JBBRAW010000100.1:0-13286 GCA_038206385.1 Bacteroidia bacterium
GTACTTGTAGGACTAGATGTTGTTGTTATGATTGCTGAACTTGTTGTTGTCCACGCACCAATTCCTGGTGTTGCACTATTTCCTGCTAACGTTGTTGATGTAACATTACAAAGTGCTTGATCAGCTCCTGCCGCTGCAATAATATTTTGATTGACAACAATTGAAACGGTATCTCTACTTGTACATGTGCCATTCGTAATCGACCAAATAAAATTGTAAGTTCCTGCTGTACTCAATCCTGTAACAGTTGTTGTTGCTGATGTTGGATTTGTAATTGTTCCTCCACTAATCGCAGTCCATATTCCACTTCCTGTTGATGGATTATTTCCCGTCAGTGTTGTTGATGCAGTACTCGAACAAATTTGTTGATCAATTCCTGCATTTGCAATTATTAATGAATCAACACGTACATTAATTGTATCTTTTGTTATACATGAACCATTGGTAATAGTCCAAACAAAATTATAATTGCCAGCATGTAATCCTGTAACTGTACTTGTAGGATTAGATGTTGTTGTTATGATTGCTGAACTTGTTGTTGTCCATGCACCAATTCCTGGTGTTGCACTATTTCCTGCTAACGTTGTTGATGTAACATTACAAAGTGTTTGATCAGCTCCTGCTGCAGCAATGATATTTTGATTGACAACAATTGAAACGGTGTCTCTATTTGTACATGTTCCATTCGTAATCGACCAAATAAAATTGTAAGTGCCAGCAGTACTCAATCCTGTAACGGTTGTTGTTGCTGATGTTGGATTTGTAATTGTTCCACTACTTATTGCAGTCCACAATCCACTTCCTGTAGCAGGAACATTTCCTGTTAAAGTTGTTGATGCAGTACTTGAACATATTTGTTGATCGATGCCTGCATTTGCAATTATTAATGAATCGCGTTTTATATTTATCGTATCACGACTTACACAAAAATTATTGGTGATTGTCCATACAAATAAATTATTTCCGTAAGCTAAATTGTTTACTGTAGTACTTGCAGAACTTGCACTCGTAATTATTGCAGTTCCTAATGATGTCCACAAACCAACACCAGGTGTAGGATTATTTCCATTTAATGTTGTTGTTGTTAATCCACAAAAAACTTGATCTGCTCCAGCATTTGCCACAACCGATGAATCAACTGTAATGCGAACAGTATCTCGCAAAACGCATGCGCCATTGGTAACGGTCCATACAAATGCATAAATTCCTGCGTTTGTAAATCCACTCACTGCAGAATTTGCATTAGAGGCATTTGCAATAATAGCAGAGCTTGTTGTTGACCACAATCCAATTGCTGGTGATGGATCATTTGCAGAAAGTCCTGTTATATCTCCCTGACAAATTTCATCATCTAAACCTGCATTTGCTGGCACTTGAACATTAACTGTAATGCGAACGGTATCTCTACTAACGCAAGTTCCATTGGTAATAGTCCAAATAAATAAATTGGATCCTGCAGGTATTCCTGTAACCGTTGAAGTTGGACTTGTTGGATTTGTAATTGTTCCTCCATTTATTTTCGTCCACAAACCTGTTCCTGGTGAAGGATTATTTCCTGCAAGTGTTGTATTGGGATTTGATTCACAAATTAGTTGATCGATACCTGCATTTGCATTTACTAATGAATCTACATGAACAATAATTGTATCTTTACTTATACATGCTCCAAAAGAAGTGGAATAAATAAATGTATAATTTCCTGCATGTAAATTACTAACAACAGTACTCGCTGCTGTCGGACTTGCAATGATTGCTGTACTTGTTGTTGTCCATGCAGCCGTTCCTGGCGAAGGATTATTTCCTGTTAATGTTGTGCTTGTTGCATTACAAAAAGTTTGATCAATACCAGCGTTTGCAATAACCGGTGCTTTTACAATAATTGTAACAGTATCTTTACTGATACATGCACCATTGGTGATTGTCCAAACGAAATTATAAAAACCAACAACTGATAATCCAGTTACTGTTGTAGTGCTTGATGTTGGTGAAGTAATTGTTCCGCCATTTAGTGCTGTCCAAAGCCCTGTTCCAGGTGAAGGATTATTACCATTAAGAGTGCCTGTTCCAGTTGATGTACAAACTTGAAAATCATTTCCTGCTGCAGAAACTTTAAGTGTACTTACAATTACTAAAATTGTATCTCTACTAATGCAAGCACCATTGGTAATCGTCCAAATAAAAGTATTTGTTCCATTTGCTAATGTAGTAACACCAGAAGTATTACTAGTAGGTGTTGTTATTGTTGCGCTTCCAGTTGTTGTCCACAACCCAGTTCCTGGTGATGGATTATTTCCTGCTAATGTTGTTGTAGGGTTTGAATTACACACATTTTGATCTATACCTGCATTCGAAGTAATAGGACTTTTCACAACAATTTGCATTGTATCTTTTGCAATACATGAACCGTTAGTTGTTGTCCAAACAAAAACATAAGTTCCCGGCGTTGTTAATCCAGTAACTGTTGATGTTCTACTTGGTGGATTTGTAATTGTTGCTGTACTTGTTGTTGTCCATAGTCCTGTACCTGGAGATGGATTTGTTGCAGCCATTGTTGCTGTTCCTGATGATGAACATATCGATTGATCAATTCCTGCATTCGTTGTTACCGGCTGATCAACAGTTATTGTAACTTGATCTGCATCAGAACATGTTCCATCGGATACTACCCAAAAAAACAAATATGTTCCACTAATTAAATTTGAAATTAATGTAGTATCATTTGCTGGACTAGCAATAACTGCAGAGCTAGAAGTAAACCACGTTCCTGTTACTCCATTAATGTTAGGATCTAATGCGATGATAGATGTTGTACTTTGTGGCGAACATATTCTAACAGTATTTTGTAATGCTTTTGCAAGTAATACATATACAGTGTGCGTTATCGTATCTTTATTGTTTGCTGCATCTGTTATTATTAATGTTACAATATAATTTCCACCAGCAGCATACGAATGTGTAGGATTTTGAGCAATGGATGTTCCTGCATCACCAAAATTCCACGACCAATTTGTAATGGCAGCACCACCAGCAGTACTTACATCCGTAAATGAAACAGTATTTCCAACACAAACAATGGAATCATTAATATCGAATAATGCTATTGGCGCTTGCGCTGATGCTCTGTTTGATTGACAGAATATTAACAACATAGTCGAGATAACTAAAAGAATTGCTTTTGATCTACGCAACATCCTAAATTGAATTTTTAAACAATGTGATAAATTTTGGTGCTTTTCTTACGTAAATATTACATGATTTGTTACGGAAAGAGGAAAAATGCTAGTTTTTAAAAGGGAAATAAGCGAAAAGGTTGTTTGAATAAGCATTTGGAGAATAATACGGATTTTATTCTGGGCTACTAATTGATGTATACTTCAGTGACTTGAACTCTGATTACTGTAATTGAAAAAGATCTATAAAAAACAATCCTTTTAATTTTTCACCATCTTCTTAACCAATTTTTCTTTCTCTGTCTGTAAAATAATTACATACAAACCTTCAGCTAACCCGGTCATTCGAAAATCTTTTGTGAAATAACCTTGGATCGAATTACTCAGTTCCTGAAATATCATTTTTCCATTTATATCAAATACCTCAAGGTTTACTTTATTTCCTTTTATGTTTTTTGCATTTATAAAAGCTGTGTTGTATTCTTTATCGTAATAGGCATAAAATGCTGGCTGTGGAATTGTTGTTTCGAGTATACCAACAGATAATGTATCACAGGGACTGCCAATCAATCTGCCCAGTTCGTAATTGGGATTATTGGGTAAGCCCCAGTAGCTGCGGTGACCTCCTAAATACTGGCTATATAATTGAATGTCGCAAGCAGCTCTTAAACTATCCGGAAAATTGATTACAGATAAATTCATGTTTTCAGGAAAAAAAGAAGAGGTGTCGCAGTACAAATAAAACAATCCACAATCACCGATATCATAATTAGTGGAGATGTAAATTTTATCATCCGGTCCGCGTTGAATGTTTCCCGGAATCGGTCCAACCCCATTTGTTTTGGAGATGGTAGCGATGGTATCGCGGGAAGCAAATACGTTGGCTGCGTTTAAATTCAGCTGCAGGATAATGGCAGTATCCTGGTTAGAGCCTCCATACACTGAAGACAAATACATTTTGCTTTCATCGGGCGAAATTTCCATTCCATCATAAAAGTAAGAAGGCCCCGAAGTATAAACAGGGTGAATGGTTTTGGTATTGGAAAGTATTCCGTTGCAGCGATCAAAATCATAAGATTCAATCAAGTTGTTTCTACAAGCAATATATAATTTAGATCCGGATTTTGTAAACTTCATAGTTGCGGCATTAGAACTTACAGTCGTAGTACCAATTGATTGAATTGACGGTGAAGACAGACCAGATTGATTGATTAAATATACGTAATATGTATTCAGAGGGGTGTTAGAATCCCATGGTTTAGATATTATCCACCAATCTCTTCCATTTGCATGTTGAACTGCAACCACTGCATCATAAAATGGTTGCGTAGATAATAGGATATTTTTTTGAATGACGTAACCTTGTCCCGAATTGAGACTAATATCCACAAGCGAGTACGAAAATCCTGGCGTAGGTGTACTTGTCACCCCGCATTGAAAGATATAAAATTGATTCGCATTGGCAGGGTTGGGAATAATGGTCATTTCCTGGTACCATTGGGTAGTCCGTAAACTATCACCATTGGAAATGATCTGATGGTTTTTATTAATAATAAACCCCTCTGTTCTTACTGTACTCGGCGGTAAAAACAAAGTAGTATGAGGAGATCCTCCATAAAAAATAAGATTACCTGAGCTGTCACAAATGCTGGCGCAGGTTCCTCTCACTCTTAATATGCTGGTTGAGGGTACAGGCGCTCCCGGAATCTTAAAATCAAGTGCCGAGCTGTCACCAAAGGCCCAGTATCGGTCTGTGAACTGGGCTTGTGAAAAATAACAATTCAATAAAATAAAAAACAGAATAATGATTGGTTTAATTTTCATTTGATGAAAGGTATTGTTATTTTGATGAATGCTAAGATAATAAATCAATTTTCTTGAACAATGATTTAGCTGTTTGAATGATTGAAAAGTTTCTCAAATTGTCACCTAACATTAGAGATAGAAAATTAAAGATAGAAATTTGCAACTGTATTTCCTTTCAATTGCAATAAGCTTAAGCTCGTTAAACTCTAATATAAAAAAAAGTCCCCTGTACATAATTCTACAGAGGACTTATAAATTTTATAAAACTTTATTTATGCTCCTAACAATTGTTTAATCATTGCTGAAACCATTTTGTTATCGGCTTTGCCTGCTAATTGTTTTGTTACTACACCCATTACCTTTCCCATTTCACCATGTGACTTAGCTCCTGTACTTTCAATCGCTGCTTCAACAACTTTACGAACCTCATCTTCGCTCATCATTTGAGGAAGAAATTTTTCAATCACTTCAATCTCTTGTCGTTCAGTAATCGCTAAATCTTCACGATTTTGTTGTACATAAATGTCTAATGATTCACGACGTTGTTTTACTAACTTCTGTAAGATTTTTATTTCATCTTCTTCCGTAAGTTCTCTTCCAACTTCACTTGTCTTCACTAAAAGTATTGCTGATTTAATGGCACGTAATCCACGAAGTCCGGCTTCATTTTTTGCTAACATTGCCGCCTTTAACTCCACCATTATATTTTGTTCGAGTCCCATAATTAATTTTTATTATTAGTCAACACGATCATGAAGGAATGAATTATTCTGACGAAGTTCTGGCTTCTCATCTAACGAAAGTGTATAACGAGAAATTGATGAATCACCAGAATTCGGAACGTTTTCCAACTTTACATTTTTACGTTTGTATGCTGGCTCTCTCTCTAAATCTGCCAATCCATTTGGAGAACTCATTTTATAACTCACTTCTTTCAAACGCATAATACGTTCGCGCGAACGACGATACATCTCATCTTCTGGAGAAGAAACATTTTCTTCTTCACGTGCTACTTCATTGTTTAACGAATGACGAATCACTGGCTCTTCAACAGCAGATGGGAAATCCAATACTGGTGCTTGATGGTAATTCAATTCTTCAATTTCTTGATCAGGAATTGAATCATAAAAATTCATTTCAGATAATGAATGAACAATCATCTCTTCGTTATCTTCTACTTCTTCAATCTCAACAGTAGCAGAAATATTTTCGCGAATAATTAATACTGGCTCTAACGGATCTACTACATCAAAAGAAATTGGTGCTGGATCATTATTCACAACAGTTTGTGATTTCACTTCTTCAACAACAACATTCGATTTCTTTTCGTCTTCTAATTTGAAAACAATTTTATCAGGCTTTTGTAATTCAGTAACTTTTTGTTGATTGGTTTTAAATCCTGTTGCAATAACTGTAACCGCAACTTTATCTCCCAACGTTTCATCATGTCCAATACCCATAATGATATCAGCCGACTGACCTGCTTGTGCTTGAATAAAATCATTGATCTCTCCTACTTCATCCATCGTAACTTCAGAAGCCCCACTAGAAATATTTAATAAAATATAACGTGCTCCTTCAATGTATCTATCATTCAATAACGGAGAATCCAATGCTTGCTCTGCTGCTCTCACTGCACGGTTATCTCCTTCTGCTGTTGCAGATCCCATGATAGCAACGCCACTTTCTTTCATTACAGTTTGAATATCTGCAAAGTCAACGTTCATGTGCATGGTGTTGGTGATGATTTCCGCAATACTTTTTGCAGCAACTGTTAAAACATCATCAGCATGTCCGAATGCCTTTGTTAAATTTAGATTTCCATAAATATCACGCAGTTTATCATTACAGATAATCAAAAGTGCATCTACATTTTTTTTCATTTCTTCTAAACCAAGTTCAGCTTGTTGTTTACGTTTACGTCCTTCAAAAGCAAAAGGAATTGTAACGATACCAACAGTAAGTACACCCATTTCACGAGCTACACCAGCAATGATTGGCGCTGCACCTGTACCTGTTCCACCACCCATTCCTGCAGTGATGAAAACCATTTTAGTATCTGGGTTCATGATGCGACGAAGCTCATCAATATTTTCTACTGCTGCTTGCTTTCCAACTTCTGGAATTGATCCTGCTCCACGTCCTTGTGTTAATCCTGGACCTAATTGAATTTTTATTGGAACCGGACTAATATCAAGTGCTTGTTGATCGGTATTACAAACAACAAATTCTACACCTTTAATACCTTGGCGATACATGTGATTTACTGCGTTACTACCACCTCCTCCAACACCAATTACTTTAATGATAGATGTTGCATCAGTCGGGATATCGAACTGAATGAGCGAGGAAGCTTTTTGATTGGGAAATTCTTGCTGCGTCATGATTTTATGTTTTAATTTTTTTATGCTGATTTAATAAAATAAATATTTTTTTAAAGACGTTGATCTTCGCCTTCATCACCGAAAATTTCTTTACCTCCTTTGAAGAAGATATCGAACCATCGTCCTTTAGGTGCTGTTTCTGGAGCAGGAATTTCTGCATTAATATCAGGAATACTATTCGGACGACGACGTTTTTTCTCTACATCTAACAATCCTTTAATCACTAATCCTACTCCTGTAGCATACATCGGACTTTTTACTTCATCCATTCCTTTTCCTAAATGTTCATTTGGATATCCAATACGTGTATCCATTCCTGTAATGTATTCTACTAATTGTGTTATGTGTTTAAGTTGTGCACCACCACCAGTGATGACAATTCCAGCTATCAATTTTTTCTCGAATCCTGAACTCTTAATTTCGTAATACACATTTTCAATAATCTCTTCCATCCTTGCTTGAATGATTGATGCGAGATTTTTTACTGATATTTCTTTCGGCTCTCTTCCACGTAATCCAGGAATAGAAACAATTTCATTATCCTTCATCTGTTTCGACAATGCAGAACCGAATTTTACTTTTAATAATTCTGCTTGATTGCGAATGATTGAACATCCTTCTTTGATATCTTCTGTAATAACATTTCCACCAAAAGGAATCACAGCAGTATGACGAATAATTCCATCTTGAAAAATAGCGAGGTCAGTTGTACCACCACCAATATCTACTAATACAACTCCAGCTTCTTTTTCTTCTTCAGTAAGAACAGCTTCCGCAGATGCAAGAGGCTCAAGAATTAAATCAACTGTTTTTAATCCCGCCTTAATAACGCATTTGTGAATATTATTTGCAGCAGTAATTAATCCTGTGATGATATGACAATTTGCTTCGAGACGAATTCCCGACATTCCAATTGGATCTTTAATACCTTGTTCGTTGTCAACAATAAACTCTTGAGGAATTACATGAATAATTTCTTCACCAGGAGGCATCGCAAGTTTATACATATCATCGATGATAGAATTAATATCCTTCTGACTAATTTCATCTTTGATATCATGACGTGTAATCATTCCACGATGCTGCATACTTTTTATATGCTGACCAGCAATTCCAACATGAACATCAGATATTTCAACACCAGATTTTGCTTCTGCTTCCGCAACAGCTTCTTTGATAGAGGTAACTGTTTTTTCAATGTTGGCAACCATTCCGCGCATCACGCCCAATGATTCAGAACGTCCCATGCCGAGAATTTCTACTTTGCCAAATTCATTTCTACGACCAACAATCGCAGCAATTTTTGTAGTCCCGATATCGAGGCCAACTATGATTCCTGTATGCTCCATTTACATTTTGATTTTGGTACAAACTACCTGATCGCGAAATTTGAGATTGATAACACTATAATTATTCCATCCTGTTTTACTAAGTCCTTCTTGATAAAACACCATTAATCGTTTAAATTTATCTGCAAGATTTGTGGTATCACCAATTACAATTCGATGATTTCCTATTCGAGGAATTAACTCCAACTCTTGCGAACCATTCACATAAATCTGTTCCGTATTTGCAGTCCAAAATGAATCTGCCTCAATATATTTTGCTAACGTATAAACTTGATTTATCATGTGTGGAACAGCTAATGAATCCATTGATGTATCTGCAACTGCCACTTGATCATGAATCTTCATTTCTGCATACGTATTGAAAATAAAACCATTTGCAACAATTACTGGTGGTGTATAATGAGATGAGACAGGCATAAATTCTCCTTGCTTATCGATGTAGAATTGCTCGTCGTGCATGTTTATTATTCGAACAATAGGATCACGCTGCAACACATCAGCATGAAGAGTTCCATCAATGGATGAATATACTTCAGCACGATCAACGAAAGGGTTCGTCAAAATAATTTTTTCTAACAATGCAGTGTTGATTGCTCCAAGTGGTTTTCCAATTACTATTCCTTTGGTATTTATCAAATCTTGTATGTCATGTTGATCAATAAATTCATGATTTACCGTTTCATCAATATGAACATCAACTTGCTTACACAACAATTGCTGTTGGCGTTTATTAGCAAATCCTAGCAGTGTAAATACCGTAGCCGAAATAATAATCCAAGTACCAATAACAAGGACCTGGCGCAATTTAGGTTTCAGATTCATGATTTTACAGATAATACTTGAGTGATAGGTTGAACTAATTGATCGATATCTCCTGCACCTAATGTAATCAATACTTCAGGCTTATTTTTTTTCAACGCTGTTAATAATTCTTCCTTTGTGATGAGTTGCTTTTCGTTGATCATAACTTTTTCGAGTATGATAGATGATGTAATTCCTTCAATTGGTAATTCGCGCGCGGGATAAATATCGAGCAAATAAAGTTGGTCTAACAAACTTAAACTTTCTGCAAAGCCTTCCACAAAGTCACGCGTTCGGGTGAATAAATGCGGCTGAAATATTCCTGTTATTTTTTTCGTAGGATACAATTCACGAACCGATTGTATTGCTGCTTTTAACTCTTCAGGGTGATGAGCGTAATCGTCTACATAAACACAATTTGCATTACGAATATGAAATTCAAAACGGCGACGAACACCTGAATACGTTGACAAAGCATTTTGTAATGAAGAAAGATCAACACCACATTCAATAGCCATTGCGGATGCAGCAACTGCATTCTCAACATTATGACGACCAGGCAAACCAAGTGTTAATCCTTCTAAAATAAATCCTGGTGTTACTAAATCAAAATGATATTGACCATCTTTCACTTGAATATTTTTTCCGCGATAATCAGCACCATCTTCCTTAATTGAATAAGTCATCATCGTTGCTTGAACTTGAACTAATGGCAATCCTTTTTTATAAATTAGAATTCCACCAGGCTTCACTTGACTTGCAAATTCTTGATAAGTAGATTTCATTTGTTGATAATCACCATAAATATCCAAATGATCTGCATCCATCGATGTGATGACAGCCATATCTGGAAACAATGCTAGAAAAGAACGATCAAATTCATCAGCTTCTACAACAACTTTATGCTCTGGAGCAGATGGATCACCTAATAATAAATTCGATCCGATATTTACAGAAATACCTCCTAGAAAAGCAGTACAATTCATTTTTGCAGTTTGCAATATATGAGCAAGAATAGATGATGTTGTTGTCTTTCCATGTGTACCCGCAACAGCAAGTGTGTAATGATCAGCTGTTAACATTCCTAAAACTTTTGAACGCTTAACAATTTGATAATTATGATTGCGAAAAAATTCCAATTCAGTATGCTGAGCAGGAATTGCTGGCGTTAAAATTATTAATGTCTGATTTTTATTTTCAAGATTTCGAACGTCTGATGGAATCAAATTAATATCATCATCAAAATGAATTTGAATTCCCTCTTGTTGCAATTCTTTTGTTAATGGAGTTGCTGTTTTATCATATCCATCAACAATTTTTCCCTCTGCTAAAAAATAACGTGCAATCGCACTCATGCCTATCCCACCTACACCGAGGAGATAGACAAAACGAATATGTTGCATACCGTTAAGTGACATTTATTTATTTTTTATTAATGATAAAACTTGTTGTGCTATTTCATTCGCTGCATCTGGTCGTGCAAGGCGCGCAATATTAGCAGCTAGTTGCATACGTAAGTGTGAATTGTTGATAAGAAGTAGTGCTTCGTTAATTAGTTTTTGCTGCGCGTCTTTATCTGCAACTAAAATCGCTGCATCATGATCAACAAGCGACATACAATTTTTTGTTTGGTGATCTTCAGCAGCTGTTGGTAAAGGAACAAGAATAGCAGGTTTTTTTACGATACATAATTCAGAAACAGTGCTAGCTCCTGCTCGTGCCACAACAATATCAGCCATTGCATACGCTAAATCCATTCTACTAATAAAATCAAATACTTGAATTGATTTAATATTCAATTTTTCAATTGCAGCTTTTGCTTCAGGAAGAAAATTTTTTCCTGTTTGCCAAATTAACTGAACTCCTGAATCTGCAATTTTTGATAAGCCGGCGAGTACAGCATGATTGATACTTCTAGCACCTTGACTACCTCCTACTACTAATATCGTTTGACGTTGAATATCTAATTGAAAAAATTTCGTTGCATCATTTTTCTTTCCATCTATCATTCGAATATCTTCTCGCACGGGATTTCCTGTGAGAACAATTTTATCTTTCGGAAAAAATCGATCCATCCCTTCATAAGCTACGCAAATCTTTTTTGCTTTACGTGATAGAATTTTGTTTGTAATACCAGGAAATGAATTTTGTTCTTGTATTAATGAAGGAATTTTTCGACGATTTGCTGAAAATAATAATGGTCCGCTAGCATAGCCACCAACACCAACAGCAACATCAGGTTGAAATTTTTTGATGATGGAACTTGCTTTAGTTAAACTTAACATCAACTTCAATGGAAAGGAAAGATTTGATAATGCTAATTCACGTTTAATACCTGCAATTGGTAATCCTTCAATTACGAAACCTGCGGCTGGAACTTTTTCCATTTCCATTTTACCTTCAGCACCAACAAATAATAATTCAATAGTAGGATCAATTGCTTTTAATGCATTCGCAATAGCAATCGCTGGAAAGATGTGACCACCAGTTCCTCCTCCACTAATTATTACTCGTATATTTTTAGGCGATGACAACGTTATTCTCCTCCTCGGTTTCAGTTTTCTCCATTTCACTACTCACACTTAAAATAATTCCCAATGCCAAACTGGTGAACCAAATCGAAGTTCCTCCCATACTTAGCATCGGCAATGGCTGACCAGTAACCGGAAATAAATTCACGGCAACAGCCATATTTATTAATGCTTGAAAGACTAAACTAAATGCACAACCTATAGTTATCAATGCTGCAAATGCGCGTTCAGTTCGTTTTACAATTTGCATCGCTCGATAAAAGAGAAGTAGATATAAAAACAGAACGATCGTTCCTCCTAACAATCCATACTCTTCAATAATAATCGCAAAAATAAAATCTGAATAGGGATGCGGAAGAAAATTTCTCTGTGAACTGTTTCCTGGCCCTTTGCCTAATATTCCTCCTGTAGCAACAGCAATCTTTGCTTGTTGTACTTGATAATTTCCATCAGCCTCTCCATCTTTAAAGTTTTCAATTCTCGCTTTCCATGTCTTTATTCGGCCTTCATAACCTGTTAAATAAGCAACAAATAAAAACAAACTAAAAGCTACAACTCCAATTCCGATAAGTGATAAAATATATTTCATATTTATTCTTCCAATAAACATTATTACAAGCGACGTTGCGAATAATACTGCGCATGTAGAAAAGTTAGCAGGGAGAATTAATCCACAAACAATAACAACAGGTAACATAACTGGTATAAAAGCTTGTTTAAAATCTTTAATATTATCTTGCTTTTTTGATAACACACGAGAGATATAAAGTATCAATGCCACTTTTGCAAAATCGGAAGTTTGAAAAGATAAATTAACAATTGGCAACGTAAGCCAACGACTTGCATCATTAATATGACTTCCCATTAACAGTGTAAGCAGCAATAAAGGAATGGCAATTAATATCGCTATCTTCGATATTCGTGCATAAAAGTTATATTTTACTAGATGTCCGAAGTACATTAATCCGAAACCAAATAATAAAATAATAAAATGCTTAAATAAATAATATTCAGTATTTCCTGATTGGTATTTATAAGCAAGCGTTCCTGTTGAACTATAAACGGCAAGGGTACTAAGGATCGATAATAAAATTACGATAAGCCAAATAGTACGATCACCTTTGAAATAACTTTCCAGCCAAGTCATTTGATTTGTTTTGAAATTAAATTTAAAATTTTCCTATAATAAATACTACAACGCACGAACTGCGGCCTTAAATTTCGTGCCACGATCTTCATAGTTTT
>JBBRAW010000101.1:0-13205 GCA_038206385.1 Bacteroidia bacterium
ATCCCGGCTTAGGTCGGGACGGTCAGGCGTTCGAATCGCCTCGGGATCACTTGTTGAATCAACAAAAAAATTTAGGATAGAGCATCCCGGCTTAGGTCGGGACGGTCAGGCGTTCGAATCGCCTCGGGATCACTTGTTGAAATACCTCATATCAATAACAAGTAACTTATAATTTATATGTTCTAGTTATGGTTTCCAATGCGACTATAGTATTAAGCCTTTTTAATTTCCTTGTTTAGAGCCTTTATCCTAAAAAATTATAAACCATTATAATCTCTTTTCTTGATTATGTGAAACTGCCCTTCTTTAAATAAAAGATATTATTACAATCATTTTGTTTGTCTGTAATAATATCATTATTTTTGTTGAATGTATTTACTACTATCATACGACTTATCACACATCACTGTGAAACAGCGTATCATCAACTCAGATTTATCCAAAGAAATGATGGTCTATTATTTAAGAAAATGGGTTAAAGACCATAAGTACAATATTTTTTATGAGACGGGGAATTACCTTAAAAAAAATAAGGATAAATTAATTCATCCCTTAAAATTCTCCCTTGCACAAATCAGAATGCGATTGGAATACAATAAAATAAACATAGATAATATTGTTGTGGATAAAGATAAATTGGAAGTGAAATTTCAGATTGTTTTCAATGAAGGAAAATCCAAATAAAAAGAAAAGAGCTTTAGAATAATTTATTTATCCAGTTAATTTCTGCTAGATTGCTATAGTATAAAATCAAAAAAAAAGCAGATCAGTAAAAACTGATCTGCTTTAATAAAATATAAAAACGATACTATTATTTTACCAACAGTTTTCCGGTATGTGTTTTACCATCGCTGACTAAGGTTACGAAATACATTCCTGAACTCATTCCTTTGGTACTGATTATTTGTTTATCACTAACAACATGCTTAGCAATTATAGTACGACCTGTAATATCATAAATTGTAAGTAACGAAGCTGTTTTAGTTGCTGTAGTTATAGCAAATGTTCCATTAGAAGGATTCGGATACATTGCAACGTCACTTGTATAATTGATTGTATTTAATCCAGTTGTTAATGCAATAATATCAGTAACGGTATTCGTGATAATGGAAGGATTATAATCGAAATTAATTTTTGCATAATTATTAATTGTAGTACCAATTACTGCAGAAGTCTTTGGCTTAATTTTATAAGCAACATATCCATGACTCATTGGTTCGTTAACAGAAGCAGCAGCTAAATTAATATTATTGAAATCAAATTTCAACGTATTTCCAGTAACAGAAATCTCAGGTTGAAAACTATATCCTGTAATTTTCAAAGTTGATAAATCTAAGTTCTGATCGATATCATCCACTACACTTACTTTATACGCTTCATCATTACCGACATTTTGGAACATGATTGTATATGCTAATTCAGTTCCAGGTGCAACATTCGCAGTTCCTGCACCAGCAAGTAATTCTTCCTTTTCATTTGGATCACAACTGTTACGAACAATCATACAAACTGTAACAGTATTGTCTGCTGGATTTGCATCACCAGTTATTGGATCAATTGTCATTGTTATACATAAAGTATCACCAAGGTTTGCACTGATATCTGTTAAGAGTGTTAGTGCAGTATTAAAGTCTGAATAATTATATCCCAATAACTGACCAGCATTGAATACAATCTGAGAACCACTTATTGATAATGGTGTTGCTGAAGAGCTCACATAACTCAACATCGGATCAAGCGTTACTGTTACTATAGCATTTGGCGTAGCACAAGTTGCTAATTTATTATACGCTGATAACCAAAGTGTAGTTGATGCATTGTTTCTGAATCCTTGTCCATAAATATTACCGGTTAAATCCGATTGAGGATTGCATAATAGAGCGAAATCATTTCCAGTAGATGGGAAAGTAGAAACGGAATAGCTTCCAGAAACTGGGCAAGCAACAGTAAAACTATTATAGTAATAAGGTGCGATAGTATAAGTAAATCCACTAGGAACTGAAATTGAATAATTACCTAAAGAATCAGTGCCTCCATAAGCGATACCACTTCCATTAAAACTTGCTTCAACGTATGACCATGTTACAGGAGAGTCGCCCGCATCATAAATACAATTGTTGTTATTATCAAGATACAATTTACCACTAATAGTATTACATTGTGAAGCAACAAGAATCGTATTATCCACTATAGTATCTGAACTTCCATCTGGTCCGGTTGCAATAAACTGCGCCGCATACAAACCAGGAAGTGTATAAATATGATTAATATAACTGCTGAAATAAACGCTTCCCTGAAAAGGAATCATGTAATAAGAAGTATCAGTTCCATCGCCAAACGCAATATTGATTAGGATTGAGTCAGTTGCACTATAACCAGATGCTGTGCCATAGCAATACATATCTCTTACATCTGGAACCACACAAGAGGAATTCCAAGAACTATCTCCAGCAGCTATAAGAACTATTCCAGGTGTGATGACCTGCGCATTAGCCCTTCCATAACTCATGTAAAGCATGAAAGCAGTTAAGAATAAAAATGTAAATAATTTTTTCATAATGTTTGGTTTTAGTTGTTTGTGCTACAAAGGTCATTATATCTTAATATTCTACAATTGAGATTTAAGTAATTCTTACGCTTCCAAAAGTACTATCGTTCTAAATTCTATTAGATTTAAGCCTGACAAATCAATGATAATGTTCAAATATTTTTACGTCTTCAAAAATTATACAATACTTAAATTAGGCGAATAAAGTATCAAGGATTTAAATAATCTTTTACACCTATAACTCGATTTCTTTCGAGAAGCTAATGAAGCAATATGCTGCTACCTTTGTAAAATCTCAATTGACTATTACCATGAAGTTCGAAGATTATCAAATAGCACCAGAAATAAAGCGCGGTTTACAAGATTTAGGGTACAAAAAACCTACAGATATTCAATTTAAATCCATACCCGCGATTTTGAAAGGCGAAGACGTTTTAGCCATTGCGCAAACAGGAACTGGAAAAACAGCAGCTTTTGCTATCCCTGTATTGAATATGAGTTTGGAAAATAAACGTGCTAGAAGACCTGAGGGTATTCGCTGCATTGTAATGGTTCCCACACATGAACTAGCACTACAAGTAACAGATGTTTTTGAAACGATTGGAAAATATACGGACGTAAAAATTCTTTGCTTAATCGGTGGCGTTGATCAGTCACCACAAATTGATCAGTTGGAAGATGGTGTGGATATTTTAATTGCTACTCCAGGACGCCTATTTGATTTAGTAAGTCAGGGACATTTATTTTTAAATAGAGTTGATACACTTGTGTTAGATGAAGCGGATCACATGTTGGATCTCGGCTTTATTAATGATATTAATGATTTGATAAAACGATTACCTCGTGATCGACAAACATTATTTTTCTCTGCAACAATTAATGAAACAATTAAAAATCTTGCTTACGGATTAGTGCGTAATGCAATTAGAATTCAGATTTCACCGAATGATCCTGTTGCCAAAAAAATAAATCATGCTGTTGCTTATATTGAGATGGATGATAAACGATTTTTTTTAGAACGTATCATCAAAGAAAATCCAGAAAGTAAAATTTTAGTTTTCGTTCGTACTCGCGTGAGAGCAGAACGTGTTTCTAAAGCTATGCAAAAAGTTGAAATTGATACACAAACAATTCACGGTGAAAAAGATCAAGATGATCGTGTTGACGTATTAAATAAATTCAGAAGTGGTGAACTTAAAGTGTTAATCGCAACTGATATTTCAGCTCGAGGAATCGATGTTCCTGATATTGATTATGTCATCAATTATGATCTTCCAGAACAATCAGAAAATTATGTTCACCGTGTTGGAAGAACTGGTCGTGCGAATAAAAAAGGAATTGCTATCACTTTCTGTAGTAAAGAAGAAATTCCAACATTACGTGAGATCGAATCATTTTTAGAAAAGACAATTGAAGTGATGGAAATCAATAAAAAAGATTATTCCTATACACTCGAATCAACTTTTGATACGGATACAAATTGGCGAAAATTAATGCTTGATGATGAGAAAGCACAAGCGTTAAAAAAGAAAAGGAAACGATAACATTTTAAGAATTATCACAAATAAAAACCGAGCACCATTTACACAGTACCCGGCTTTTCCTAACCAACCTTATGTACATTACAAGTACGATTTCAATAATTTATTTCTTGAATTATGTTTTAATCGGCGTAATCCTGTCTCTTTAATTTGACGAACACGTTCTCGTGTTAAACTTAGTTGCATTCCAATTTCATCTAGCGACATAGAATGTTTTGTTCCAATACCAAAAAACATTTTTATAACTTCTGATTCACGTTTCGATAAAGTATTTAAAGAACGATTTACGTCTTCAGTTAATGATTCATCAATAAGATGCGAATCAGCTAATGGAATATCATCATTTGACATTACATCTAACAAAGTATTATTGTCTTCGTTATTATCAAATGGTGCATCCATAGATACAGGCTTATTGTTTACACGAAGTACATCGCGTACTTGATCACGACTAAGCTCTACAACCTCTGAAATTTCATCAGGACTAGGCTCGCGTTGATAGGTTTGTTCGAGTTTCGATAAAGCCTTTTTAACTTTATTCATCGCTCCTATTTGATTCAATGGTAATCGAACCATTCTTGATTGTTCAGCAATGGATTGCAAAATACTTTGACGAATCCACCATACCGCGTAAGAAATAAATTTGAATCCTTTTGTTTCATCAAATCGTTGTGCGGCTTTTATTAATCCTAAATTGCCTTCGTTAATTAAATCAGGCAAACTCAATCCTTGGTTTTGGTACTGCTTCGCTACTGATACTACAAATCGGAGATTAGCTCTTGTTAATTTATCTAATGCTAATTGATCTCCTTGTTTAATTCGCTGTGCCAGTTCTACCTCCTGATGTGGAGTCACCATCTCTTCCTTTCCAATATCTTGAAGATACTTCTCTAGTGAGGCACTTTCTCTGTTGGTAATCGACTGTGTAATTTTTAGCTGTCTCATATTCTTATTTTAGCGTAATGTGTGTTATTTTCAAAGAGCAAATTTTATGCCATATAAACACTTCAAAATCAGGCGTATTAACTCACTTTCAAGAACGTTTCAAAATGTATTTTAGTTTATTATAGATACGAACTTTTTAATTGTCTGGTTTTTTTAAGAGGGAATGTTTCTCTTAATCATATGCTCCTACTTGAGAACGTTTATAGGACAATTCTATTCTGCAAAAGTTGATGCGATCCCTTTATTTTACGCTTCCTTTACAGACTTTCAAAAAATCATATAAATATGTCTTCAAATAAATTTTCTATAAAAAACTACATATCAATGCGTTAAGCTTAAAAAGGCACTTTACAAACTTTCACTGATTGATGGTCAAAAATTATAGCGCTGTTAAAATAAGATTTAAAAATAAATGGGATATATCAATGATGAAATAAGATGTTTATAATGACCATTACATTTAAAATGCTCTTGCCAATATTTCACAAAATAATTCGTTGTACTATTTCATTTTATGTCCAACTATAACATCAATAAAATGCTATGAAATTATCGCCACAATATTACCGCGCATTCTTTAACTTCGTGCGATGAAGAAATTATTCCAAACAAAGTTTTTGATCCTTATAATGGCACTCTCAAGTCTCGTTATAAAAGCACAAGCGCAACCACATCAGTCGCAAGATTTAATTCAATTTTCTGGTGTTGTAGTGAGTAATGATTCTTTACAACCACTTCCGTATGTAAACGTTTTTATTCACCGTACGCATAGGGGAACAGTAACAGATTTTTATGGCTTTTATTCTTTTGTGGCGATGAAAGGTGATACAATCGATTTTCAATATATTGGTTATAAACCATCACGTTATATTATAGCTGATACCCTTACAGATAACAGATATTCGCTAATTCAAACGATGAAACGTGATACGATATTACTTAGAGAAGCTACTATTTATCCATGGCCAAGTAAAGAAGAATTTAAACGTGCATTTCTTGAATTGCAGTTACCTGATGATGACATGAAACGTGCTCAACGAAATCTTGAACTTGCTCAACGAAAGGAAATTCAAGATGCAGTACCCTATGATGGAAGTATCAATTATAAATTTGTAACGGCTGAACGTCAAAGTAGATTATACACCGCAGGACAATTACCAGTTAATAATATTTTGAATCCATTAGCATGGGCTTCATTCATTAAAGCATGGCAAGACGGTGCGTTTAAACGAAAAGAAAAAGACGAAAAATATTAGTATGCGCAAACGTTATTTATTGTTGCTCACATTTCTTGTTATTTTATTTTCAATAGATACTTCTAAAGCTCAAGATGGTATTTTAAATGGAGTAATTCGCGATTCAATTGGTAAACCAATCGAAGGAGTTAATATTTCAGTAATTGGATTAACAAACGGAACATCGTCTGATATTCGTGGTCATTATAGTTTAAAAATTACTCCTTATAAAGATGTAGAAATTGCATTTTCTATTTTAGGATTTTCAACGCAACGCATCTCCTTAAAATTAACAGCTGGTGAACAAAGAAATTATGATCCAGTATTAAAAACGAATATCACAAATTTAAGTCCTGTAAATATTAAGGCAGAAAAAGCGCGTGACATTAGTACCACTCGTATTGAACCAAGAACAATAGAGCATCTTCCTTCTGTATCAGGAAATTTTGAAGATGTTTTAAAAACAATGCCTGGTGTAGTTTCCAATAATGAATTATCTTCCAACTACTCAGTTCGTGGAGGAAACTATGATGAAAATTTGGTTTATGTAAATGATATTGAAATTTATCGACCATTTTTAGTACGCACAGGACAACAGGAAGGATTAAGTTTTATCAACTCCGATTTAGTAGACGACATCAATTTTAGTGCTGGTGGATTTAGTGCAATGTATGGTGATAAATTATCCTCTGTTTTAGATATTAAATACCGTAAACCAGAAAAATTTGCTGGTAGCGCATATTTAAGTTTTTTAGGTGCTGGATTTCACTTGGAAGGTTTATCGAAGAATGAAAAATTTTCTTGGCTCACTGGATTTCGTCAGAAGTCGAATCAATTTCTTTTGAAAAACCTTGATACAAAAGGAGATTATAAACCATCGTTCACAGATTATCAAGGATTATTAACTTATAAATTCTCTAAGAAAACGGAACTCTCCTTTTTAGGAAATTATTCTAGTAATAAATACAAAGTAATTCCTTCAACCAGAGAAACGGAATTCGGAAATATTAATGAAGCTTTACGTTTTACAGTTTTCTTCGATGGACAAGAAGTGGATCGATATCAAACAACGCAAGGTGCTTTATCATTAACACATAAAGTAAATGACAGGTTAAAATTAAAATTAATTACTTCTGGATTTTACACTAAGGAACAAGAATTTTATGATATCGTTGGGCAATATTATCTTGATGAGTTAGAGCGCGATTTAGGATCAAGTAGTTTTGGGAATGTAGCGTTTAATAGAGGCGTTGGTGGATTCCTTGATCATGCGCGTAATGAGCTAAAGGCAAATGTTACTAGTGCAGAGCACAAAGGTTATTATACAACAAATAAAATTGCGCTGCAATGGGGAGTAAAAGCTCAGCATGAATCCATCAGTGATAATATCAGTGAGTGGCAATACAGAGACTCTGCCGACTACTCTATCGTACATGTACCTGATATCCCAGGAGATTCAACAGGTGGTTATATTGGACAACAAATTGTATTGAACAATGTTGTGAAAAATAAAATCTCTTTAAGTTCAAATCGCTTTAGTGGATACGTACAAAATAATTGGAATTTCGAAACATTTACTATTAATGCTGGTGTTCGTGCAACCTATTGGGACTTGAATAAAGATTTAAATGTTAGTCCGCGAGCATCAATTTCGTATAAACCAAAATGGAATAAAAAATTAACAATTCGTTTTTCAACAGGCTTATATTATCAACCACCATTCTATCGCGAATTACGAGGACTTGATGGACAAATCAATAAAAATATTGTAGCACAACGTTCACTTCACTTTGTACTTGGAAGTGATTATGAATTTCTTTCTTGGGGAAGAGAATTTAAGCTTACCTCAGAAGTTTACTACAAAAAAATGGATAATTTAATTCCTTATAAATTAGACAATACACGTGTTCGTTACTTAGCAAAAAATAATGCTACTGGATATGCAACTGGTCTTGATCTTCGCGTGAATGGAGAATTTGTTAGTGGCATTGAATCATGGGCATCCTTATCTTTTCTAAAAACAGAAGAAAATTTAGGTGATGATTATTATTACAATTATTATAACTCCGATGGAAAACAAATCATTAAGGGTTATACTTTAAATGATGTTCCAGTTGACTCGGTAAAAAATTATCCTGGCAATATTCCGCGCCCTTCCGATCAACGATTAACATTTAGTGTTTTCTTTCAAGATTATTTACCAAAATTTCCAACATTTAGGATGCACTTAAATTTAGTTTTCGGAACAGGATTGCCTTTTGGTCCTCCTGGAAATGATCGTTATAAAGATGTTTTACGAGGACCAACTTACAGAAGAGTTGATATTGGATTTTCAAAAATTATCATTGATGAAGACAAGAAAAACACATCGCGTTTAGCTGTTATAAATAAATTAAAATCACTTTGGATAAGTCTCGAAGTTTTTAATTTATTACAAGTTAGTAATACTGTTTCTTACACATGGATTACCGATGTGACTGGACGACAATATGGAATTCCAAATTACCTTACTTCACGACTTTTAAATTTAAAATTACAAGCTAAGTTTTAAATCATCACAAGAAAAAATAATTTTGTCTTCAATAAATATTTTCTACTTCAAGAATTAATCACTAAAATTCATGTCGAATAAAAACAAAGGAAAGAGTGGTTTGATCTATTCAACAAATCCTGATTTAAAGATAAATGTGGAACAGGAATCAAAGGAGAGTATTGCAAATGGTAAACAAGATTTAAGAGTTTGGCTCGAGCGTAAAGGCGGAGGAAAAGTTGTTACTGTTGTGAAAGGATACGAAGGACCTGTAAGCGCTATGGAAGAGTTAGCAAGACTTTTAAAAAGTAAATGTGGTGTTGGTGGTACAGCCAAAGATTATGAAATACTAATACAAGGTGATCATCGTGATAAAGTAATTACTATTCTTTCAGGATTAGGTTATAAGGTAAAAAAAGCCGGTGGTTAATTCGTTAAATTTTGTTTATTATCATTTACAACTTTTTGATGCTAATGTTTGTTCAATAATTCTTTGATAATAGGCTTCATATTGTGGCATGATAACTTTGATATCAAATTCTTTAGCGCGAGCCAAAGCATTTTGTTTGAATTTAGCCAGTACTTCTTCGTTGCCTAATATTTCAATTGCATTTTTCGCCATATCATCTATATCACCAACTTTACTCATGTAGCCAGTTATACCTTGAACATTTAATTCAGGCATCCCACCAGAATCAGCAGAAATAACAGGAAGCTGACAAGCCATTGCTTCAAGAGCAGCTAATCCAAAACTTTCTGTTTCTGAAGGCATAATAAAAAGATCACCAATTGAAAGAATCTCTTCTATCATTTCTTGCTTACCTAAAAAACGAACATCATCACCCAAATCTAAATCACGAACTAATTGTTCAATGCTGTGTCGGTCTGGACCATCTCCAATAAGTAATAACTTCGACTTAATAGTTTTGCGAACTTTATTAAAAACATTTACCACATCGTGCACTCGTTTTACAGCACGAAAATTAGAGGTATGCACAATTAATTTTTCGCCATTCGGAGCGATTGCCTTCCGAAAATGGTCTTTTCGTTGCTTGTTAAATCTTCGGAGATCAATAAAGTTATGAATGACTTCAATCTGATTTTCAATTTTAAAATTTGCATACGTATCCTTTCTTAAACTTTCGGATACTGCAGTCACCCCATCAGAATGATTGATTGCAAATGTTACAACAGGCTCATAACTTGAATCTCTTCCAACAAGAGTAATATCAGTTCCATGTAACGTTGTAACAACAGGAAGATTTATTCCGTGCGTTGCCAATATTTTCTTCGCCATATAGGCTACTGAAGCATGTGGAATAGCATAATGAACATGCAAAATATCTAACTTCTCATAACGTGCAACATCCACTAATTTGCTTGTTAATGCGGATTCATACGGAACATAATCGAATAACGCATACGTTGCAGCTGTTACTTCATGGTAGGATATATTTTCAGAGAAAAAATCAAGACGTACAGGTTGGGAATAAGTAATAAAATGAATACGATGACCTTTTTCTGCTAAAGCTTTGCCTAATTCAGTGGCCACTACTCCACTCCCACCAAAGGTTGGATAACAAACAATACCAATTTTCATAGATTAATTTCTTATAACAAATGTAAACAAATAACAAGGCGTTTAAGTTCATCCTTTATTGTATTAATCTTAAAAAATTAATGCAATATATTTCAACTTACAGAAATCAGCTTAAATTTAAAATTATTTCCTTTTATAAGATCGAAAATATTATTTTTTTTCGAGCAATAATGCATCATACACCACTTGCATAATATCAGTTCTAATATTCAATTTAGCGAGTTTATTATTGCCAGCATTTGGAAATACTCGATTAGATAAAAATACATATACTAAACCATTTTGGGGATCGGCCCAAGCACAAGTGCCAGTGAACCCATTATGCCCAAATGTCATTGGTGATGCAGAAGCAGCTGTAGGTCCAGGTTTAGTAACATCAGGTTCGGGTTTATCGAAAATCAATCCTCGTCTATTTTCAGTTGCAGGAAATGCTTGTCGCGTAAAGGCATCAATAGTTTCTGATTTAATATATCTCTTTCCAGCATAAACTCCATCATTCAAAAAAAGTTGCATGATAACAGCAAGTGCTTGTGCGTTAGAAAAAATGCCTGCATGTCCTGCAACTCCACCTAACATTGCAGCCGCTGGATCGTGCACATATCCTTGAATAACTTGACGACGAAATAAAGTGTCATTTTCTGTTGGAATAATTATAGAAGTATCAAATTGTTCTGTTGGCTTAAACCCAGTTTGCCAAAGTCCTAATGGCGTATAAAAATTATCTTCAACGAATTCATCTAAACTTTTTCCACTTACCTTTTCAATGATATGTTGCATAATGATTAAATCTAAATCAGAATAAACATATTTACCTTGAGATTCAAGAGGTGAATCAATGATTTTCGCCCAAATACTATCTGGATAATCATCACGAATAAACAAACTATCAGCAACACGAGTTGTGAAATTATTTTCAGAAACTTTTCGATAATAATTAGTACTTAATCCATTACTATCAACAGTATTTTTCCAGAAAGGAATCCATGCTTGCAATCCACCTTGATGTGCTAAAATTGTTCTTACTGTTAAATCCTTTTTATTTGAATGTTTTAATTCTGGAAGATATTTAGAAATTTTTGCTTCAGGATCAATTTTCTTTTTATCAACTAATAACATTGTTGCTAAAGCAGATGCAAACATTTTTGTGCACGAAGCGATGTCGTATAAATCAGTGTTCTTAACAACATGTTTATGATCGTAGGTATGCCACCCAAATGATTTATCAAAAATTACATTTCCATTTAGTGCAATTAAAATCTGGCAACCAGGAAAAACAGAATCACGAATTGATTTCTGTATGATGGAATCAATTTTCGCTAATTTAACGGAAGCAATACCTTCTTCTTCAGGTAAGGTATATTTCAATAATCCAGTTCCCGATGGAGAAAGTCCATTACCACGTGCAAACATTGAAGAAGGTGATACAGGAAGTTTACCTTCAAATATTTTTGCACCAAAAATTTTCTGCGCAGTTAAAAATTGTGGTAAATAAGTATCTTCATAGGCCAAGATAACAGATGGCATGTGATTTAACTCATCTAGTTTTCCTAGTACATAAGGATTACCAAACACACAAAGAATTGTATTCTTTTCGTGTGCCATTACTGATGTGAAATACTTTATGCTCTCCGTAATATTAAAATTTTTTGTTGCATTTATACTCGTGTTGTGGATGCTTATTATTACACGATCATAATCTTCAAGTAATAGCATTAAACTATCCATCGTTTTTATTGAAGCATCTTTTGCAATGGAAAAACAATCCACCTTTGCATAACGATTTAACATCAACTGAAAATTATTTTGTACTGTATCATTTATTACCACTGTAGCAATGCAATCTCTATAAAAAGTTTTTAGCGGAATTAAATTTCCCTTATTACGAAGTAATGTTACCGACTCATCATACATTTGATAATTCAACCAATTTGCTTCGTTCGTATTTAAATCGTTATAAATATTTGTAGTATCGATTGGAGAATATTTATTTAGCCCCACCCAATATTTCGACATCAATATTTTGCGAACATGGTTATCAATATCACTCTGTTCTATCTCACAATTCTGAATCCCAATATGTATTCTATCAATAGCTTTGCGAATATTCTCCGAATACAATAACACATCATTCCCTGCTAACAATGCTTTAAATTCTATTTCACCAGGACCATAATAACTCGCAACACCTTTCATGTTTAATGCATCTGTAAAAATTAGTCCATTAAAACCTAATTTATGTTTTAATAATTCAGTAACGATATAAGGTGATAAAGTACTTGCTTGATTAGTTGTTGAATCAAGAGCAGGAACGAATAGATGTGCAACCATCACTGACGCTAAACTATCATAAATTAATTTTTGAAAAGGAACTAATTCCATCGTATCCAATTCAGCACGATTAGAAAGTACAGTAGGAAGTGATAAATGAGAATCTGTATCTGTATTTCCATGTCCGGGGAAATGCTTACCACAAGCTAAAACGCCAACGTCTTGCAATCCTTTCATGTACATTCCACCTAAAATAGTTACTTGGTCACGATCTTCTCCAAAAGAGCGACTATTAATAATTGGATTTAAAGGGTTGTTATTAATATCAACTGAAGGAGCAAAATTTATATGAATTCCCATCCGTTTACATTGACGACCAATTTCTCGTCCCATTTGATAAACTTGCTGTGGATTGCTTCCAGCACTTAATGTCATTTGGCGAGGAAATCGAATCGTACTATCCAACCGCATACTGATACCCCACTCTGCATCCATGCCAATCATTAAAGGTGTTTTAGAAATCGATTGATAATAGTTT
>JBBRAW010000102.1:0-13133 GCA_038206385.1 Bacteroidia bacterium
ATTTACTGTTGTATCTGCTGGCACTCTGATCTGTAATACTTGATTGTACAACTGACCAACAGTACCTACTGCTAATCCCGTTGCACTATCAGGAGTTATACCTGACGTTGTTATTGAAGTATTTGGGGTACACTGAGAATAGGCACTGCCAACTCCAATAATAGTACAAATAACAAGATAAAGTATTCCTCGAAGCATGTGAATTTTATTATGATTAACTAATGGAACTATGAATTATTCGCTTTTAATATTGGTAAACTTTTCATTTCTTTCAGGTTCATCCATTAACACATATGCAACGGCTTCAATAGCGTCAGAAGTGATATTTAAAACTTTATCTAATTGCGAAATCTGAATTAGTTTTTTAACAGTTTCGCTTAAACCTGAAATGACAAAGGATCCATTTGAGTTTCTGCATAAACGATTTCCAACAAGGATCGCACTAAGTCCAGATGAATCACAATAGATGGATTCAGATAGATCAAGAATGATATTGTTGTAGCCTTGGGTATTGAGTAAAAGCAATTCCGATTTCAATTCGGCTGCGATCAAGGTGTTTAGTTTCTGCTCGTGGAGCTTTACCACTACATATTTCTCGTTTTTGTCGAGGGTGAAATGCATATTGGTGAATTTTAAACAAATATAAGTAAAAATGATATCTTAAAATAAAATTTATAACCCTTTGTTAACTATCAATTGTTCAAATCAACGCGTTTGAGCCAAGAGGAAAAGAACAGCCATTCGAATCGCTACTCCATTTTCAACTTGATCAAGGATGATGCTTTGACTACCATCAGCAACATCACTTGTGATCTCTACACCACGATTAATCGGACCAGGATGAAGGATCACAATTTCCTTATTTAGCGATTCGAGCAAGGTCTTGTTTAATCCATAAAGCATCACATACTCCCTTAAAGACGGAAAATATTTTATGTCTTGTCTTTCCATTTGTATACGAAGCATATTAGCAACATCACACCATTCTAATGCTTTACGTAGATTGTATTCCACTCGTACACCTAACTCAGATATATACCGAGGAATGAGCGTAACAGGTCCGCAAACCATCACCTCAGCACCGAGCTTTTGCAAACAAAGTATATTCGACAAAGCAACTCTTGAATGAAGTATATCGCCTACAATAACGACTTTTTTCCCTTCAACATTTCCGATTTTTTCACGAATAGAAAAAGCATCAAGAAGGGCTTGCGTTGGATGTTCATGTGTACCATCACCCGCATTTACAATATTTGCATGAATATGTTTAGAGAGGAAAATTGCAGAACCTGGCTTTGGATGACGCATCACCACCATGTCCACTTTCATAGCAAGGATGTTATTAACTGTGTCGATAAGCGTTTCTCCTTTGCTTAAAGATGAACCAGATGCTGAAAAATTAATCACATCAGCCGACAAACGTTTTTCGGCTAATTCGAAGGAGAGTTTAGTTCGAGTAGAATTTTCAAAAAAGAGATTAACAATGGTGATGTCGCGAAGAGATGGCACCTTTTTAATTGGACGATTAATCACATCCTTGAAATTAACAGTAGTAGAAAAAATTAGTTCGATATCCTCTTTTTGGAGGTCTTTTATTCCTAATAGATGTCGAACACTTAGTTGATTGCTCATGATAATTTTTCACTGGAGTTAAGCCATACACCATCTTCTCCCTCTGGCTGAAGAAACTGAACTTTTACTTTTTCTGATGAAATTGTGTCTATTGACTTTCCAATATAATCTGCTTCAATGGGTAGTTGTCTACTAAATTTACGATCTATAAGAACTAATAGTTCAACACTAGCTGGGCGACCAAAAGCTAATAAAGCATCGAGTGCTGCTCTTATTGTTCTTCCTGTATAAAGTACGTCATCAATTAATAAAACGCGTTTGCCTTCCACTATAAAATCGATAGTAGTAACACTAGGAATAATCATTTCACGTCGTCTGAAATCATCTCTAAAGAAACTAATATCCAATTCTCCATATTTTGCTTTGATCATTGGATCAATTTTTAAAAGTCGTTGATAAATTCTTTGCGATAAGAAAACTCCATTCGGTTGAATTCCAATAAGAACTGAATCTGCAAAATCATTGTGATTCTCAATTAACTGATAACAAAGTCGATCGATTGTGATGGAAAGCAACTGTTGATCGAGAATGAGTTTCGAAATTAAAGACATGTTTGCAAAAGTAAAGCAATTTAGCAATAAATGAAACTAACATTTAAATATTCCAAAATCTAATTTTTCTAGCAAATTCATGATTACCATAATGCTGAAAATGTCTTAATATCAAGAAACAATTTAAGTAAAGTCTAATAGGTTATTAAATCTACGGTTTTAAAAATAGAGCTTTAACTTTAAAAGACATGTAAAATAATAAATAATGATTTGTATTTTAAAATGCGAATTATATAAATTACATATTGATAATAGTGATAGATTTGATAAATGAAGAAAAATGGTTTTAATCGATTACTTACAATAATCAAATGAGAAAATTTTATTGCATTATATTCATTCTTTATTTGGTTCCTTTAAAAGTTATTTCACAATCATCAGAACCTGTTTTTAAGCATTATAGCATTGCAGATGGATTGCCTTCTTCCCAAATTTATCAAATAATTCAAGACAAAAAAGGATTTCTATGGTTTGGAACTGATCATGGACTAGTACAATATAATGGATATGAATTTAAGATATTCACGTCTGCAAACGGATTGTTAGACAATACTGTTTTTAAATTATTTATTGATAGCAAAAACCGATTATGGGTGCAAACCTTTTCAGGTCAATTGTTTTATGTTGAAAAAAATAAAATTATCGCTTATAAATTCAATAGCAAAATTGTTGAACTAGTAAAAAACAATATACCAAAAGGGTTTTACATCGATAGCATCGGCAATGTCTATTTTACTTGTGGCGGAATTGGCGAATATAAAATTGATCTTTCAGGAAATTTTTTAAAACGATTTCCAAGTACTAATAGCATTGATCGGAACGAAATTTTTATTGACGAAATTGGTACCACTCATTATTTAACCTCTGGATTTATTAACTCCAATAAAGATATTCCAATTCATTTTTACTTAAACGATAAGGATTATAAGAATGATACCATTAGTAAGTTGCTGAAAGACTATGGACAAATTTCATTAACAAGAAAAAGAAATGGTAAATTACTACTTACATTATCAAAATACATTTTCGATATCAGTGGTGACAAATTAGACTTGTTAGATAGTTTCCCTAACGTTATAACGAACATATTTGAAGACAAAGAAAATAAAATATGGGTATCTACTTATTCTGGAATATACGTTTGCAATGCGGATTTTAAAAACAGCATGCGAATTTCATATTTTGAAAAAGAGTTTATAACAAATTGTATACAAGACAATGAAGATGGATTTTGGATTACAACTTTAAACAGTGGAGTTTATTATCTCAATTCAAGTAAAATTAAAAATTATATATTTAATGATACGAATGAACCCATTTGCTTAACCTATGGCAATAAAAATATTTATGTTGGATTTAGAGATGGCAACTTCAAACAATTAAATGCAAATGAAATAAAAAATATTTGGTCGTTTCCAGAAAATAGTTTTCTAAGTCACATTTTTTTTGATTCAACTTCTAATAAAATTTATTTTTCTAAAATATCTCCTGGTTATTTATACAACAATAAATTTATTGCGCTTAAAGGTTCAGAAAACATGGGCTTTAAAGGAAATTATATCTTGAGAAAAAATGGTGAAATCGTAAATGGAACTGTAAATGGAATTTACAAAATTCGAAGTGATTCCATCTATGCTAAATATGCCTTATTACAAAGAGCGAATTGCGTTTTCGAAAATAAAAAACTAGAACTTTTAATTGGCTGCAATGATGGTGTATTTAAATTAGATGAATTAACAGGAAAAACAACGCTTTACCATCCAGCATTTAAAAATATAAGAGTAGATGATATAAATGAAATTAACTACATTATGTGTATTGCCACTCGTGTAAATGGATTAGGATTGATTTATCAAAATAAAGTACAATATATTAATGAATCAAATGGCATTTGCAGTAATATAATTCATCATATAGCAATTAGTGGAAATAATATTTGGTGTGCTTCTTACAATGGACTTTCCAAAATTGAGATAATAAATTTTCAGCCATTAAAATATAAAATAACAAATATTGGAATTCATGAAGGTCTTCCCAATAATGAAATAAATGATTTATTAGTATTTAATGATACAGTTTGGGTTGCATCAAAATCAGCAATCTCTTATTTTAATCAGAATGATATTTTTTCAAATAATACACCTGCAATCCTTCACTTTACTACTTTTATAATTAACACATCGGATACCATTGTTTGTAATAATTCAAAATTACCTTATTCATCAAACAACATAAAAATTGGTTTCGAAGCATTATCATTTAAAAGCGGCGGAGATATCATTTATGAATATAGTTTAATTCATGATTGTGATACATTTACTTCCAAAAATAAAGATCGCCATGTAGAATTCCTTTCGCTTAAACCAGGCAAGTATCAATTCTTGGTGTCTGCTATGAATAGCTCCGGAGTTTGGAGTACCACTACGAAGAAATTGGAATTTACTATTTTAGAACCATATTGGCAAACATGGTGGTTTATTTCAACAATCTGTTTAATACTTTTATTAATTGTATATTTCATTTTCAGAAATAGAATAAACAGAATAAAAAGGGATGAAGCACTAAAAACAGCTTTCAACAAGCAAATAATGTTACTTGAAATAAAGGCATTAAGAGCTCAAATGAATCCTCATTTTATTTTCAATGTGATTAATTCTATTCAAGATTACATTTTAAAAAGTGATTCGAAATCAGCTCAACGTTATCTTACAAAGTTTGCTAAACTTATTAGATTGATATTGGATAATTCTTTTGAAGGAGAAGTGTTACTAGCTGAAGAGTTAAAAGCAAATGAATTATATATTGAATTGGAGCAACTTCGTTTTGAAGATAAATTTGATTTCGTTTTTGAAATTGATGAAGAGATAGATATTGATTCTTTAATAATACCATCAATGATCATTCAACCTTTTTTAGAAAACTCCATAAAACATGGGTTACATCATCTCGAAGAAAAAGGTATATTAAAATTATTAATTTCCAAAACTAAAATGGATTTAATAATTATAATTGAAGATAATGGTATAGGAAGAATTGCTGCTAATGAATGGAATAAAGGAAGTTTAAATGAGCATATATCACGAGGTTCATATATCACCTCCAAACGAGTTGAAGCCTATAATAAAGCCCATAATACAACTATTGAATTGGTAATAATTGATTTGGATAATGGATCGAAAGGTACAAGAGTAGAATTGAAAATTCCTATTAAATATCGAAATTTAAAAGGTGATTCGATTTAAACTAAATTCTTGCTGAAATACATTTCTTTTTTTACTGTCAATTTGCTTTTTTTCGATCAATTTCTTAATATTGTTGTAAGTAATTTATATAATTTATCAATATCACTGTATACGTTAATCTTTACCTGTAAATTTGAATTAAATGCTAAAAGCTTGTATTGTCGATGATGAAAAAAAGGGACGCGATATTTTACAATTTCTCCTTAACGAATATTGTAAAGATATTCAAGTTATTGGTCAAGCAGATTCAGTAGATACTGCATTCGATTTTATTAATAAACATCATCCTGATATTGTTTTTTTAGATGTTGAAATGCCACGTGGAAGTGGTTTTGAATTATTAAAACGATTTGATAAGATAGATTTTAAAACCATTTTTGTTACTGCACACAATCACTACGCAATTAAAGCGATTAAATTTGCCGCTATAGATTACCTCTTAAAACCTGTAGATGTAGATGAATTAATTCAAGCAGTTAATAATGCTATTAGCTCACCAAAAAATAATATTCAACAACATTATTCTGGGCTTCTCGAAAACCTCGAAACTAATCGCACAGGAAAAATAGCTATTCCTGTAAAAGACGGAACTGCTTTTATTAATCCAAGTGATATTATCCGTCTAGAAGCTGATGGAAGTTATACGCATATCTTTACACTAACAGAAAAACTAACTGCTTCAAAAAATATAAAAGAATACGAAGAACTTCTTCAAGACTTAAATTTTTTTAGAGCACACCATTCGCACTTAATCAATTTACATTACGTAAAATCATTTAGTCGTGTGGATGGTTATTTTGCCAACATGAGCGATGGCTCGTCAGTAGAAGTTTCTAGAAGAAAAAAAGATCACTTTTTGCAATTGATGAATCTTTAGACTTTCTCATCCAAATAAGTTTTACAAATTGTTAAGAACTTCGTCAATTACAATAATTTCTACTTTAGCATTTTAAAAACTAATTTTCACCTTTTAGCTCTTTAATGCCTTAATATTCCAATAAATTTTATCAGTATTCGCCTAGATTTTCGTTTTTTTTATTCCCAAAATCACCACGGGTTCCTATAAATATACCAACTATCAATAAAAGCTACCAGTTATCAGAAAGTTCTATTTTAGGTAGTAATTCTATTTTTTATTAAATATATTGTACTCGTACAATTCAACTCATTATTAGTGTTTAATTGACTATCATCAAAATCGTAAATGTTGATAAATTGTCTTTTGATTCAATCGTTTTTATTTGTTAATCGATCATCTCAAAGAAGAATTTAAAATAAGTAAAAAAATCACCAATTAATACCTAACCTATGGAAACATTAACATTTACCGAGACTAAAAAAGTAGAAGGAAAACGAAGTAAGTTATTATTAATTTGTATTTTTTTGATGAGTATATTTAGCATTTCTAATGCTATTTCGCAACCTCTCTCTGTTGCTAATGATCCAATTTGTAGCATCCAGTGTTGTAGCCCACAATTTCCTTGCAATTGCTCGGCTGGTGTTATTGCCTCAGGTGGCACACCGCCCTACACCTATACCGTAATCAATGGATCAAGTGTTATAAGTACGAATCCATGTGTTACAGGATTGTGCCCTGGGTCTTATAATTTTATTGTTCGAGACGCATCAAATGCACAAGTTTCATTAATAATAACTGTAGGTGGAGCTTGTTGTAAATTAAATTGTAGAGATACTTCTTTTTGTTATAATGTTCCTGACTCAGCAATTCATCTTGTGAAACCACATTATGCGAATATTTCTGGTGGAGGCGGAACAGGTAATGGAGGTCCCTCGGATTGCGTTAGTGATTCTATTTGGAGCATTACACTAGGTGTTTATCCTGTAGGAACTACAGTAGTAAAATGGTATGTTATTCATAATGGCATTCTTGATTCATGCTCACAAAATGTAATTCGAAATGCACCATCTGTTTACAGCATAAGCTTTAATACTTCTCCTGCTTTGGTTGCCGGTGTAATTAATATTTGTAACGGTCAATCGATCACTTTCAATAATACATCAACTGGTACTACTGGTCAACTTTGGAATTTTGGCAATGGGTATTATTCAAGTAATGCATCGCATACAGAACCAGCCTCCCATTATCCTCCCGGAACTTATTATGATACGTTAACTGTTTATGATGCTTGTGGAACGCCACATGATACTGCCTTTACTGTTATTGTAGATTCTGCATCAGGACCCGATATTTATTGCGTTTCCGTAGTGTGTCCTGGTGATACAGTAACTTATCATACGCATGCAAATTGTACGGGATATACTTGGAGTGTTACAGGTGGATCATTTCTAACAATACCAACATCTACTAGCGATTCTGCAACTGTAATATGGGGTGCCGGTCCGAATGGTTTTTTAACGTTAAATGTTTCAGGATGTACACCTGCTTTAACTTGTGCCATAGGAACAACAGTTAAAATAAATATTGTTCCTACAACATTACCCGTTGCCGGTGATACAATTGTCTGCTCAGGTTCTAAAAGTTGTTATTCTGTTGAATGTATTCCTGGAAATAATCATGGATGGGAATTACTACCAGCAACAGCAGGTGTAATTACTGGACAAGGAACATGTGAAGTTTGTATTCAGTGGAATCCAACCTTTTTTGGTACTGTTACTTTAATTGTAAATTACAATAATGTTCTAACAGGAGCAGGATGTAATCTGCCCGGAAATTGTAGCGCTAAACATGGCTGTGGTGGAACTGGAACGATAACAATAGATGTTCGTCCAATTTTTGGTATCTCCGGACCAGCAAAAGTTTGTCCCAATACTGTTAGTGCTCCGTTCAATGGAATGAATCTTACTAATAATACCATTGCATCTGGTGTAAGTTGGAAATTGGTAACTCCAGTTCCTTCAACATTAACATTTGCAAGCTCAGGTTTATTAAATGGATATACATGGAATGCTGGTCCCGGTATTTATCAACTTACAGCTTATGCACCTGCAAATATTTATTGTAATGATTCAGCTGTAACAACTGTTGAAGTTGTAAATATTATTGCACCAAATAATATCGTTGGTCCTGATACTGTTTGTGCGAATGTACCAACAGTGTATAGTGTTGCACCAAACATGACTGGTGTTACCTATACATGGACAATCACTGGAGGAGGAGTAATCGTAGGACCAGCAACTGGAAATTCTGTTTCGATCAGTTGGCCTGTCGGTGGCGGAAGTGTTTCTGTGATTCAAACATTAAGCGCACTTCCTGGTTGTATTTCATCATCATCATCCATAAAAATTGTTAAAACTTGGCCTAATTTTCCATTACCAGTTATCACGGCAAGTAATCCTACAGTTTGTTTAAATAGTACAATCACCTACTCTATTCCACTTCCATTAATTAGCAATGGAACTTATACGTGGTCGATCGTTCCCGCAACAGCTGGAAATATTATCTCTGCAAATGGAACAAATGCAATCACTATTAAATGGATTAGTTCTGCGATTACGCCAATATTTGTTAAGCTAAAGATTTCGCGTTGCTATGCTGATTCAGTTATGCTTCCAATAAATTTATTGCCTTTACCAGCTGTTCCAAATATTAGTTATTTACCAGCTACACCATGTTTAAATAGTGTTGTACAATTTACTACTACAAGTCCTGGTACTTGGAATTGGAACTTTGGTGATGCAGGAGTTTCTACAATACAAAATCCACCGCATACTTATGTAACACCTGGAGATTTTAATGTGCAATTATATGTTACCAATTTATCAGGATGTTCTGATACTGCATATACACAAATTCATGTAAATGATATTCCCGTTTCTCCAATCATTGCAGGAAATGATAGTGTATGTTTAAATAGCGTCAATCTATATTCGTTCTCGCAACCATTATTTATGGGAGCAAGTTATACATGGTCATTATCTGCACCGGTATTTGGAAGCATTTTATCATCAGGAAATAATTTTGCAAATATTAAATGGACATCGCCAGGAATTGATACTGTGTTATGTCATTTGCAATCGACGTGTTTAGATACAATCGTAAAATTTGTAGTAGTAGTAAATGCATTACCTGTTGCATCTATTTCTGGACCAGGATCTGCGTGTTTAGGTTCGCCTGTTACATTCACTGGATTTGGTGGCATAAGTTATACTTGGGGCTTTGTTTCAGGTTCTCCATCATCTTCTATCACATCACCACAAATAGTAACCTATGGTAGTACTGGAACATTTGCTGTAACTTTAAATGTTATTGATGCGAATGGTTGTACAGCAAATACAAATACGAACATCACTATTAATCCATTACCTATTGCAATCATTACAGGAACAAATGGTGTTTGTACTTTCCCTTCAAGTGCAACAATGACCGCAGTTAATTTAGCAGGTTATTCATTTGCATGGTCTCCATCAGGAAATACACCATCGATCACACAAACTATTTTCGGACCAACAACTTTTTCATGTATTGTAACGAATGGTTTCGGATGTACTCAATTATCAAATTCAATAACTGTTAACAGCGGATTATGCGGAAGTATTCCTGGTCCTTGTGTAATTAATGATAGTATAGATTTCACATACACTCCACCAATTTGTTTGAGCCAAGTATTTACAAAAATTTATTCTGCACCATTAGTTAGTTGGGATTTTGGTGATGGTGGAACTGCAGGAATTGTTAGTCCTGTTCCTCATACTTATGCCGTGCCAGGAGTTTATCCTACAACAGTTATCGGTACTGGTTTCGGTATTGATCAATTTGGAAATCCATGTACAATTGTACTTGCTAATACTCACATGATCACCGTTCCATTTGATGCTCATTTTGATTTCTCTTTTCAATGCAATGGCTTAGGACAAATGCAAACAATTTTTGCAAATACATCTTTATGGATAAATGCTGCAACAAGTTATAATTGGAATTGGTACGATATAACAACTAGTACAACTATTTCGAATCTTCCATTTCCTTCACCAGCATTACTCACTGCAGGAACGCACGTTATTCGATTAACGATTTTTGATCCTGTTACTAATGCAAATTGCATCATCACTAAAACAATATTAGTTCCTGTTCCTATTGTCGCAGCATTTACTGTTTCAACACCAGTTTGTCAAGGTACTGCTGCAATATTTACTGATAACTCTATAAATGTTGTTAATGAATCATCGCGATTATTTAACAATGGAAATGCAGCTACATCAAATCAAAATCCTGCAAGTTTAATTTATACTGGTTCTGGAAATTTTACAGCGTCGTTAACGGTTACTGATATTTATGGATGTAATAGTTCAACCTCGCAAAATGTGTTTGTTAATCTTGTTGGAACAGGAACAATAACTGTTGGACCGAATAGTTGTGATTCAGTAATGTTAACTGCATCAGGCCCTGGACCATTTACTTGGTCGGTGATAAATCCTGCTCCATTCCCAACAAATCCTGTATATGTAAAAACAAGTGGATTCTATAAAGTTTCATCGTTCGATGGCAATGGTTGTCCATTCACCGTAGGACCAATTCAAGTGACAGTAAAACAATCACCAGTTGTAGTGATAACTGGACAAACACAATATTGTCAAGGAGAAGCATTAGCAATTAAAACTACAACTGCTGGAGTTTCTTATGCATGGAATAAACTTCCATCGCTTGTAATTATTGGTACCTCAGCAAATCTTGGTGGAATACTAACAAGCCCTGGAACATTTACATATAAAGTTACTGTTACATCTGCAAACGGATGTTCTGCATTTGCAACTTATACAATTACTGTTGATCCTGTTCCATCATCCGCAGTAATTGATTCATCAGGATCATTAACATTATGCCAAGGTGATTCAGTAATGTTATTTGTAAATCCTACAGGTAATACTTACCTCTGGTCAAAATCACCTGCGCCTCCATTAACAGGACCACAAAATACAAATCCTAATTTATGGGTTTCACAAAGTGGTACCTACTCTGTAATTGTACAAACTATAACTGGTTGTGCATTTCCAGCTATTGCTCCTGTAACTGTTATCGTTAATCCATTACCAGTAGCAAATATTGTTGGCGATACTACACTTTGTGAAGGAGAAACATTGCAATTGCTAACTACACAAGGACAAGGCACCTATGCATGGACAGGACCAACATCAAGTGGCATTACAAATCCATTTGTAAAAACAAATATGCAGTTAGGTGATGCGGGAATCTATTCCGTTATTGTTACCAATATTTATGGATGTACCATTACAGATACAATTAATGTAATTGTAAATCCTGCTCCTACTGTTCCATTTATTATTTCAAATCCTGGCGGCGTACTTTGCGAAGGACAATTGTTTAACATAAGTATCGTTGGACCACTTGCACCACCTGTTGTTTATAATTGGAGTACTGGTCAGATGGGTTATAGTATCAACGCTGCAATGGCAGGAAACTATAGTGTGATTGCAACAAATCAATTTGGTTGTACTTCTGCATCAAACGTAATTACAATTCATCCTCTTCCTGATTTAAGTTGCGTACCAACGGGATGTTATGAATTCTGTAACGAATGTGTTTCAGTAGTGATCCCTGGCCCGTTTGGATTAACATCTTATGCATGGCAAAAATTAGTTGGAAATGTATTTGTATTTTATAGTGCCACACAAAATTTAACAGTACTTCCTCCTGGTGGAATATTCCGATTAATTGGTTCGAATCAATGGGGATGTGCTGATTCAACGGATACATTAAGAGTTACCTTTAAAGATTGTTGTCCGTTACTTCCTCCTCCATCTTGTTTAGATACTTGCGTTAATTTCAATTCAAATAATCTTGCTGGATGGCAACCAAATCCAATTGCTACTAATGTAGGATTGTCAGTAACGAATTTAAATTCACAAGCAGGTTTAACTGATTATTTTATTCTTGCATCTGATTTAGCAGGACCATCACAATTAGAAGCAGGCCCACAATTACTTGGCAAATGGTGTTGCGGAACTTTCTGTTATGACTATAAAGTTTTTGATGATGGAGTTGCAGGAGTAGTAAATACTAATCCTCAGTTTACAATTTTCAGTGGTACACTTGGTTTTAGATTTACGTCAACAACAGTAGCAAATGAAAATACTGCTTGGCAAAGAATATGTGCTCCAATTACAAATTGTAATCCTCCTCCAATTTCAGGAGCTGGCACATGGATACCAATTGCAGGAACAGCACTTACTGATTGGACTACCGTTTTAGGAAATGTAACAGAAGTAGATTTCAAAGTTGATTACTCTGCTGCTATCGGTGAAACATCAGGGTTTGATAATGCATGTATTCATTCTGGTATTCCTCAAATTAATGCTGGAAATGATACAACAATATGTGCAGGACAAATTATAACATTACATGTGACAGGTTGCACCGGAACGCCACAGTGGCAAGAAATTGTTCCCTTCGGTGTAAACTTTAATATTGGAAATGGAGGAAATGTTGATATTCAGCCAACACAAAATACATGTTACTTAGTTATTTGTTGTGGTGCGAGTTCATGCTGTTGTGATACAGATACTGTTTGTGTGATTGTTCGTCCATTACCAATATTAAAATGGACTACAATCTATCCTCCCTTATGCAGTGATTCAACCTTTACTTTAAATCCAAATGATATTCAAGTTTTAGTTAACAACATATTTGTTAATGCTCCGCTTGCTGGAGGTACTGGATTCTTCTCTGGAATTGGTGTTGCAGGAAATATCTTCACACCAAACGGTCCAG
>JBBRAW010000103.1:0-13116 GCA_038206385.1 Bacteroidia bacterium
TCTAAATACTAAGAACATTTTTATTCCTGATCTTTCTGTGAACTATGCAGGAAAAACTTCGGGAGAACTAATGCGTGAAGAAGTTTTATCGAATAGCATCTTAAAATTAGAAGGACCTAAAGCCGACATTTATAGAATAGAATCGTTTAGAATGTCGTTGTATTGCGGTGGTGCGGATTCTATTACTTGGAAATGTAAAGAAAATATCTTAGATGATCGCATCTATGCTCGCCATATTAAAGGATGTAATTTACTCTTCGAATATATCAAAGTTGTTGATGAAGATGGCAAGCAAGGTATGGTTGCACCTATGCAATTTAAAATTAAGAATTAAATTGCAAACTTCATTATTAAAAAAAGTATTTTAATGCTAAATTTTATTTTAAAGTGCAGAGAAAAAAAGTGGATTAATATTTTTGTAATTTACCTTCGGTATCTTATTGGTGGTGCATTTGCATTTTCTGCTATTCCTAAAATTTCTGGATTACGATTTACCACTGCAAATTCCGAAGCAGCACCAATAAATAGTTGGATGCATTTTTTTGAGACACTTTATAGATCCGGAATCTATTGGGAATTTTTAGGTTGGGGGCAACTCGTCGCTGCATTAATATTAATGTCGCAGAAATATGCTACACTAGGATCATTATTATTTCTTCCAATTATTTTGAATGTTTTTGTAATAACCGTATCCTATCAAATGACGGGCACCATCGTAATTACAAGTTTGATGTTAGTGGCCAACATTTTTTTAGTGCTTTGGGATTTTCATAAAATCTCGTTTTTATTTTCATCAAATACGAAAGAAGAAATTATTATCAAGAATTATTACGATACATTTTATAATCATATTTTCTGGTCAAGGCTTGGTATATTGCTATTTGTAACAACCGATATTTATGTGATTATTAATGATCGCAATCCGATTATCTGGTTTCTAATTTGTTGTGCAGAAGGGTTAATTGGCTTTTTTTATATGAATAAAATAAAAAATAAAATTGAATCTTTATAAAATCTATCATCAACCAATTCTTGAGTTAAAGATACAACTAATCCCTAGCGATAATTTTAGCTATATTTACCTAGGAAAATATTTCTTGAAATTTATAAGTAAATAATAATGTCTTTTACTTCATTTAAATTAGCTCCAACTTTATTAAAGGAATTAGCTGCACAAAATTATTTACAGCCTACACCTATACAGCAAGCTGCAATTCCTGCAATTTTAAATGGGAAAGATATTCTAGGTATTGCCCAAACAGGAAGTGGGAAAACAGCCAGTTTTGTGTTGCCCATATTAATGAATTTGCAAAGTGGAACTAGATTAAAAAACAGACATGTTAGTGTATTGGTATTAGTTCCAACTCGTGAATTAGCAGTGCAAGTGAAAGATGTTTTTTTACTTTTTGCTTCGGCACTTCCAATTCATATAAAAACAATTGCTGTTTTTGGTGGCGTTTCTATCAATCCACAAATGATGGCGATGCAAGGGACAAATGTTTTAGTTGCAACTCCTGGAAGGTTGTTCGAATTAATTGACAGCAATTCCGTTCATCTATCAGAAGTGGAAACACTAGTGTTAGATGAAGCTGATAAGATGCTTAACCTAGGATTCAAAGATGAAATTAATCGCATCCTTTTACTCCTGCCAAAGAAGCGCCAAAATTTATTGTTCTCAGCAACTTTAAGTGATGACTTGCAAAATATTAATCAGATTCTTTTGCGTGATCCGTTAGTTATTAAAATTGAAGCAGTAGAAACAAATATTGATTTAATTACACAATCTGCGTATCTAGTTGCAGAAGAAAAAAAAGGTCCCTTATTACGGTATCTTATTCTAAAAAATAATTATAGGCAAGTTTTAGTTTTTACATCTTCTGTCTATAAAGCGGATAACGTTGCAGATAAGTTGCGCAAAAATGGAATCGATGCTGAAGCAATTCATAGTAAGAAAAGTCAAGGTGCAAGGACAGATGCATTGAAGAAATTTAAAGCAGGGAATCTGCGTGTTTTGGTTGCAACAGATTTAATGTCGCGCGGAATCGATATTCAATTTTTACCTCATGTTGTCAATTATGAATTACCTCGATCACCAAAAGATTATATTCATCGAATCGGTAGAACTGGTCGTGCAGAAAATCCAGGAGAAGCAATCTCCTTCATCACTCCCGAAGATGAACATCATTTTGGCGTGATACAAAAAAAAATGGGCAAGAAGGTGACAATTTTTAATGCTGAAGAAATAGATTTGAAAATTGCTAAATAATATTTTAAAAAAAAACTACCGCAAGAAATAATTCAAGAGGTAGTTTTTACTAATTCAGAAATGAACATTTTGGCCTTGTAATTTTATGTTTTTATTTCCTAATTAAAATTAAATTATTTTTCGCGTATACAATTTATTTACAATTCTCATTGCCATGCAGATTCTTCTTTTCTCATTGTATGATCAGCTGATAAATATCCTGATCCATAAACGAAATAAAACAACAACATACACAATACTGCAATAGAAAATATTAAATCAGAATTTTCAAAGAAACCATTTTGAACGTTTACTAAAAATACCGCCCCAAATAATATTGGGATTTGTATTGCAACAGATAATCTTGTGTATAACCCAATCGCAATAAATAATCCCCCTGCTAGATGTGTTAATGCAACATAATGTGCTAACGCGAAAGAAAGCCACGGGAATTTACTTGTTGCTAGAATATGTTGCAACTCTTCTGTATGACTAATAAAATACAATCCCTTTAAAAAAATGGTAATGCCGAGTAATATTCGAAATAAGTCGATCATTTTTGGATGATGTTTATCAGACCAATTATCGATGTTGTTAAACAAACTCATTTTGACCTCCTTTTTAAACTTTTTAAATTAATACTATTAAAGTTAACGAACCATAAAACGTATTAGTATGAAGATTCGGCTCCATTGTATTGAAAACGTCATAATTGAATCCTAACAGGAATAATATCCTATTGAAGGTTGGGAAAAAAATCATGCCATCAAGCATTTTAAAAGAGAATCGCCAATTCGAAATTTCGAATTGGCGATTTTTGAAACCCTATTAAAATAAGAGAATATTCTTATCTCTTTGAGAAGTTAAAATTCTGCATTCTTTGGCGTTCTTGGAAAAGGAATTACATCACGAATGTTACTCATTCCAGTAACGAATAATATTAAACGTTCAAAGCCTAATCCAAATCCTGCATGCGGACAAGTTCCAAATTTACGTGTCTCTAAATACCACCATAAATCATGTTCAGGAATATTCATTTCGTTCATGCGTGTTAACAGTTTCTCATGATTTTCTTCACGTTGTGATCCACCAATGATTTCACCAATCCATGGAAATAAAACATCCATCGCACGAACCGTTTTTCCATCTTCATTCTGCTTCATGTAAAATGCTTTAATGTGTTTTGGATAATCCGTAAGAATAACCGGCCCACCAAAATGACTCACTAAAAAGTTTTCATGTTCCTTTTGTAAATCAGTTCCCCACTCCACAGGAAATTCAAACTTGCTAATATTTGGAACTAGCACTTCAATCGCTTCGGTATAGGTCATCCGTTTAAATGGATTCGCTAAAACAGATTGCAAGCGAGAAATTAATTCTTTATCATAAAGATTATTGAGGAATTCAATATCATCATAACAATGCTCGAGTGCATACGCAATTAAATATTTCAACATGTCTTCTGCAAGATTCATGTTGTCTTCGAGTTCATTAAATGCAACTTCTGGTTCTATCATCCAAAACTCTGCTAAATGACGAGGAGTATTCGAATTCTCTGCACGAAATGTTGGTCCGAAAGTATAGATCTTTCCTAATGCCATCGCACCTAACTCACCTTCCAACTGACCAGATACTGTGAGGTTAGTTTCCTTGCCAAAAAAATCTTCTTTGTAATTGATAGTACCATCATCATTGAGCGGAGGATTCTTTGCATTCAACGTACTTACGCGAAACATTTCACCTGCACCCTCAGCATCAGAGCCTGTAATGATGGGTGTATGCAAATAGAAAAAGCCTTGATCGTTAAAAAATTTATTGATCGCAAATGCCATGTGATGACGAACACGCAATACTGCGCCGAATGTATTCGTACGCGGCCGTAAATGTGCAATCTCACGAAGGAATTCCAAAGTATGACCTTTCTTCTGCAATGGATAGGTTTCTGCATCTGCCTCGCCATATAATTCCAATGCCGTTACTTGCATTTCAGTTGCTTGACCAGACCCTTGCGATGCAACGATATTTCCTGTAGCACTAATACAAGCACCCGTTCCAATCTTTTTTAATAGCTCTTCGTCGTACTGCGTAGGATCCACCACACACTGAAGGTTATGAATAATACTTCCATCATTGATCGCAATGAAAGCAACATTTTTATTTCCACGTTTTGTACGCACCCAGCCTTTCACCGTTGCTGTACTTCCAATAGAAGTAGCTTGTAATAAAATTTTAACAGGAGTATGTTTCATAATTTAAAATACTGAAATACAATTTATTAGTTTTTTTCCAGGAAATTTATTAATGCAAAGAAACATTTTTTTTGAGCGGTAATCAAGTGTGAAGCACAATGAGTTGTTTGAGTACACTGAAAGCCTTCAAAAAATTCTTAACAGGATGAACAAAAATGAAAATTTCATACATAAAGATATCTCCTCTTTAAACCATGCATTGGGAGGAGAAAATTTTATTTCATGGCAAATCGAAAATCCTTTTAAAGCTTTTGAAAAAGCAATGCAATGTCGATAATAAATAAATGCCATTTTTATTTAAACATATTTCCATTCTTCTAGCAATTGCTGCAAGAAGAAGTTTAAATTTTTAAAAAATTTCTTCCGGAAAAGTGTTTTTGAAAATATTATTTATTTTTTCCCGATACGCGTTACTACCACAATAATTAGTACAATGATTGCAATAACAATAAAAATCCCAAAGCCCATTCCTGCTTTGAAAATTCCTCCAATTAATGCACAAGAACTTAATAGTGAGGATAGGATAAATAGTAAGAAGATCGATAAAGAATTTATTCTTTTCATAATAAATTATTGTATGTTTATTGAAACAAATTGAATTCGCATAAATGCACCAACCTTTTTTGGGGTAGCACTTTGCGTAAAGATTTTTCAGAATTAATATCTTAAATTTTTTTAAGTTAATGAAATTTATTTTACGATTTTATTACCTTGAATAATTCTTAGCAGTATGGAGATTATTGCAAATACAAGCAGCAAGTGAATAATAGCTCCAATGCTGTAAGCAAAAAATCCTATTGCCCAAAATATTATCAATATCACTGCAATTAAATAAAGTAAGTTTGCCATGATTTATGTTTTTTATTGTTAATTTATTTTTAGAGCAAATTTAAATGAGATTTAAAATTTATTATGGGAAATTGTCTCCCATTTTTAATGTATAATTAATTTTTCTTGGCTCCTAGAATTAGCATAAAAATTAATGCCACAAGGACCAATATTTTCAAGAAGTTATTTACAATTAACATTACTAAAATCTTATTAATTTCATGTATTGATACTTGGTTGTCTACTTCGTATAAATTTTGTACAAAATTTATTTTGTGAGTTTATCAATTTTTTTCTCTAATATTTCTCTTTCATCATCTAAAATATTGATATCTTCAATGGAACGCGATTCTTTAGGATTTTTCTCCCTTTTTGTTAATTCGGAAAGACGAGTATAATATTCATTTAGTCGGATTAATTCATCTTCTGATAAGTCTTCAATGCTTACGATTCGATTACTAGCACTTGCATTAGCAGCTACTAACTCGTTAAGTTTAATTTGAATTGCAAGCGCGTCTTTGTTTTGTGTTTTTTGGATAAGAAAAACCATTAAGAAAGTTATGATTGTTGTTCCTGTATTAATTACAAGTTGCCAATTTTCCGAATAATGAAATAGAGGACCACTTACAACCCATGCTATAATTAGAAGGCAAGCAGAAATGAATGCGGCGCTGCTTCCAGTTACTCTAATTGCTTTTGCAGAAAATGTTTCAAACCAATGTAGTTTTTTTTCAGGTATTGTTTTCTTCTGTATTGTATTATCCATATCAATTATTCTAATTAAGTTTTAGGTTGTTTCATTTTAGTGGCATTTTCATCGGGAGGAATATTACCATCTCTCATTTTAGCATAAGCATTAGTAAATTCAGCACCATAAAAAACGATCATAGAAGAATAGGACACCCAAAGCATAATTAAAATTATTGACCCAGCTGCTCCATAACCAGAGCCAGGATTTGCCTTCCCAAAATATAATCCTAATGCGAATTTCCCCATTTCAAAAAGTACTGCTGTAACGAATGAGCCAATCCAAACATGCCTCCATTTAATTTTAGCATCGGGAAAAAATTTAAACATGAGCGCGAATAATACTGCTAATATACCTAGTGATAAAATCGAATTTACAAATTGTAGTAGTATAAGTATTGATTCTGAGAAATGATTTGTAACCCATGTACTCAAAGCAGAAAGTCCAGCTGAAATTATTAAGGATGCAATTAAGATAAATGCAATTGCGATGATTATTCCGAACGAAAACAGGCGAACTTTGAGTACACTTAATATTCCAGATTTTGTTTCATCTACTTTTACTTCCCAAATAAAGTTTAATGATTTTTGAAATTCTACAAATACTCCAGTTGCTCCTACCAAAATGGTAATAACTCCCATTATAGTTGCCCACACTGAATTTTTCGACTCCGTTGCTTTGATGATGATGTCTTGAATTTGTTTGGCAGTTTCCGCACCCATTGTGGAGGTGATTTGTCCTGCAATTTGTCCGTTGACCGCTTCTCGACCAAAGAAATATCCAGCCAAGGTTAAGATTAAAACGAGTAACCCAGGCAATGAAAAAATCGCATAATAAGCTATAACTGCACTTTCCTTAAAAGGATCCTTTGCCCACCAATGTTTGAATGCAATTTTTAAAATTGTAAAGAAATTTTTAAATCCTTTTGTCATTTATTTTACTTTGAAATTTATCCCTTTTTTGATTTGAAAATGCGTTGAAAAAGATTTTTTTTCTCTTCTGGTTTTTGCGTATTAACGGATTTAAGATCAATTTCATTATCAACACTTGGAAGCAAAGCCTGTATAAATGCGTTTCGTAATACTTGCCAAATTGCATCAATAGTATTTGTATCTGGATTTTTAAAATCGCCTTCCATTTTAACTTTCGTCGCCACTTGTTCTTTCTTTTGATTTTTCAAAATAACACCTGCAGCACCAACTATATGTTCGTATACTCTATTAAAAAAACTATCATGTTTATCTTGAGGTCCAACCACATCCAAATCCTTAATAATTGGTTTTACATAACCCTTAAACTTACCATCTTTTGCCGCCATCTCACTATAGAGACCAAACGTTCCCTTATTAACATCAAAATTTCCATACGCTTTTAAAAAATCATTTAATAAAACAAGATTAGTGTTTTTTAATTCGGCATTTAAATCAAATGTTGGATGTTCGTTTAGAGCATTAAGTTTCATGTTGAAATCAAATGTACCCGCATACGCTTTTGCATTAGCTGTAACGGTAGAAGGGAGTTCAACCTTTTTATTAATTACATTGGAGAGATTTACAGCAAGGATATGAGTTTGCTTTAATGCAATATCAACTTTCGGTTTTGAGGTGTTGTCGGTATAATGCAAATTTCCATTATTAACCTCGAATCGATTTACTTTTAATGGCATAAAATCCTTCAGGAGTTTACGAAAATTTGTTGTGTCTTTCTTTACATCATTTAACTCAACTTTATCTTTTGTAAATATTAGAACTGGTGAATCAAATTCAAGATTCCCTACAATTGAACCATGAAAGATTGCAGCCCATTCTATTGATAAATCAATATTAGCTGCTTTAAAAAAAGGACTTTCTAAATTTCTTTGAGAATCTACCTTGTTTAAATAAATGTCATTGATAACATAAGCTCCTCTATAAATTGAAAGATCAATATCATCAATATGGCCGTAATAACCTTTCATATTTGCCAAATTTTTATTGGCATAGTCTAAAATAATATAAGGTAAAATAATTCTAATAATTATCAGTAATGTTAATATACCAATAAGAATTTTATATTTTTTCTTCATTAAAACTAATCTAATATTATGATTTTTTTATTACAATTAGATTCCTTGATGAAATAAATTAAGCTCAATTATTTTTATTGTTTATCATCATTTTTCACATCCGTCATTTTTGAAATTTCTTCCACTTGTTGCATAAAGGATGTTACTTGACTATCTGAAGCGGGTCCAAATGCATCAACTAAGGTTCCCTTGCCACCATCGTTTGTTTCAATGGCATAAAGAATAGACTCATCTCCGGGGTCTGATGTACCTTCGAAACGCTGAAAATCAACAACAACTACCTCTTGCGGTAAATAAATTTTTCCGGTTTTTAATGCCTTCAGCCCCGAACTCGTTGCTTTATAATCTTCGGTATAACCCTTTTGAACAAAACTATTAAGTGATGTCACCATAGTGGTCATGTCTAAATTTTTTATGGGATTTTTCATTTTGAGATATTTTTAGTCCTTTAAAGGAAGTCAATAATAATATAATCTCTTAAAGGTGAACTAGGCTACTCTTTAAATGATTACAAGATTTAACAATTAATTTATAAATTTCTATGCCACGAGGCTATAAACTAATCTTGTATGATTTAAAGTTTATGCGGGAAGAAAAACAGAAAAAGTGGACCCGATATTTGGTTCTCCTTGAGAAATAATAAATCCAGAATGATTCTCTGCAATTTTTTTGCAGATCGAAAGACCAATTCCAGTGCCTAAATATTCTTTGTCATTATGCAAGCGTTGAAATAAAATAAAAATACTTTCAGCATACTGTTGCTCGAACCCTAGCCCATTGTCACTAATGGATATTTTGAAATATTTTTTTGTAGATTCAGTTTTTAATTCAGGTTGGTTTTTTGCAATTATTATTTTGCTTGTAATGTGTATGATTGGCGGACTATTTTTTTTGCTATATTTAATAGAATTGCCAATAAGATTTGTAAATAATTGTTGAATTTGAAAAGGAATTACATTTATTGTTGGTAGTTCTTCAGAATAAATTAATGTCTTTTTTTCTTCAATGGATACCGCCAAATCTTGTTTTGAATTCTCTAGTAAAAGATTTAAATCTGTTTTTTCAAAAACTTTTTCGATTTTATTAGTGCGTGAAAATAAAAGTAAATCATCAATAAGAGTCCGCATTCTAGTAACTGAACTTTTTATTTTTGCAAAATATTCTTTGCCTTTATCTGTCATCGTTGAAACCTCATTTTCATCAAAGCGAGAGATGTAAATTTGTATTATACGTAAAGGCTCCTGCAAATCATGACTTGCTACATAATTAAATGAAGCGAGCTCTTTATTGCTTTGTTCTAACTCTCTATTTCTTTCTTCTAACGCAAGGGTTGTTAAATGCTGTTCTGTAATATCACTATTAATTCCAATAAGCGTTTTCTGTCCATTAATATCCGTTATTAATTTACTTAATGATTTAAAATGTCTCACTTCACCATCCTTTCGTATAATTCTGAAGAAAGCGGCAGGATATTCATTGTTCTTTATAACCTGATTTTCCCCATCGGTTATTATGTGCTTATCATTGGGATGGACAAACTCAAGAAATTTTTCAATGGTAGGCTCAAAGCATTGTGGTTCGCAACCTAATAATAAATATTGATTGTCGGAATAGGTGAGTTTGTTTGAATCTAAATTCCATTGCCAACTACTAAGCCCTGCTATTACTTCTGCGTGCGCCATTGATTCGGTTGTAATAAGTAAATTAGCATTTGCAGTTTTTAAATTGTTTAGGTCTTTATTTATCTTCCAATAAGAAAAAATAAAAATTAATAAAGCAAATAGCATCAACATGAATGTGAATAGTGGTGTAAAAGAAATTTCATGATTGTATTTCGCTTGTCGATCCTTTAAATAGGCCATTTCCAACTCAATCATTTTACTAATTTGAAATCGAATTTTATCCATTATACCATTACCTTTAAGAATACTCGCATTAAGAGCAATTGTATCTACAGGGGTATGCGCACTAATAGCAAGTGTACCTTCTAAATACGAAAATCGGTTATCAACTAATTGATTGAGACTTTCTAAATTATTCTGCTGCCGAACATTACCATTCGCTAATTTTTTTAATTCTATAAAAGAGTTTATTGTTTTTGCATACGATGAATTGTAAGTTTGAAGAAAAACAGAATCACGTGTAATTATAAAACCACGCTGACCAGTTTCTGCATCTTTAACATAAGATAACAATTTCTCTAATTGAATATCTACTTGATAAGTATGTACTACCGATTCTGTTGATTCGGCAAGTGACATTGTATGTTTATAAGTAATGCCTGAAATTAAAATGAGAATAAATAAGGAAAGTGCAAAAATGCTTTTCAATAGAAAAGACGATGTAACTATTTTTATAAAATTCATCCTTTCTGTTCTTCTATTTATAAACTAAGTAAAAAATTGTCTCTGTTTAAACTTGAGGTTTGATACTGCCAATTAATAGTAATTACTTCTATTAATATTTTTTTTAATGTGCTAAAATCGCTTGGTTTTTTAATATAAACATTTGCCCCCTTTACAAAAGTTTCTTCAATATCTTCGTCAGACGCCGAAGTAGAATATATTGCAACAGCGATATCTTTCAGACGGTTGTCGCTTTTTATTTCTCGTAAACATTCTAGTCCACTTTTACGAGGCATGTTTAAATCAAGAAAAAGAACATGAGGCAAAATTACATTTGGCATGAGAAGATACTTAATTAATTCAACGCCATCAATAACAGTATTAACAATAGTTTGAATTTTTATTTCTTCGAAAGCTTCTTTGAAGAATAAACGATCGTCTTCGTCATCATCAGCAAGTAAGACATGTATGGGCTCATTTTGCATTGCTGCTAGTTTAGAATGTTTTAATATGTTTATCGTATTCTACTTTTAAATGGAGGCTAGGTTGGTAATGTTAGCAATATTAAACGATATAATATGGCAGAAATAGTAATTATGTGGCGATTTTACCACAAATCTTAGTTTAAGGATGCTATTACCAAAACGGCAAAGAGTACCTTTCTTTAGGAGATTGCTTGATGAAATGCTCATATTATAAGTAGTAAATCATTTAATATAACGATTTGCTCATTGATTTAATATAGCTTAAAGCTTAAGGATAATTTTCAAAAGTAATAAAATTTGATACACTTTATTATTGCCATTTTAAAACGTAAAGAAAGTATAATATCAAATCAATTGTTCGAAGCATTCTGTTACTATTGGCATTCCAATTTTTGCACCGATCATTATTATTATGTTGAATAATGCTTTTTTTAAAAATAGTAAATTCATTACCAATAATATCTAAGATTGAAAAACGTTAATTTTAAAAGAGAAGAAATAGTTGATAATTTGGATTGAAATGGGTTTCCGAAATTTTAAAATCATAGTTGCCAATAATCTGAAACCCGGCTTTTTGATAGAAACTAATCGCTCTTGAATTTTCCTTCCAAACATATAGCCACATGCCCAATTGATTATTACTTTTGGCTAATTCATAATTAAACTGAAAAAGCGATAACCCTAATTTTAAATTATAAACTTCTTTTAATAAATAAAGACGTTCTAGTTTAGCAATATTTTTCATTGAACTATCTGCATAAGGAGAATTAAAAATAATCTTGGAGTATCCTACCAGTTTGCTATTGTGGTAAATAGTATGATAAATATTTTCTAAATCTTTTAATTCTTCCTCTAAAATAGCAGTATGATATTTCTCCTTTACATAATTATTGATGTCTTCTAATTTAGCACTGCTACCATGTGATTCAATAAAAGTAATTTTTGCAAGCGTAGAAAGCAACTCAGCTTCATTTATATCAGCTCTAACAATGGAAGTCATAAGGAGTAGCGGAATTTTATTTATTTACAGCAAGGTAATAGGTGATTGATTAAATTAATTTTACATATCAAACTTAAATATTAAACAATAATATTCTAAATGCATTTGATTTATTGAAAGTGTGTTAGTATTAAATTCATTGGCAATAAAATGCAAAAAGTTCACTATTTATTATTTACTGATTGTTTTACAAACTCTAAAATTAATGGATTTGGTTCTTCAAGTGTAGAACTTAAAGCCGGTTGAAATAATGTTCCAAGGAAAAAAGGATGATTCGCTAATTCCAATGCCCTCATTTCTCCATTAACGGAGCATGCAGTAAATTTTAGTCCATTTGAACTTAATATTTCTATGTATTTATTATTAATTCCATAGCTGCAAAAATATTTCCCAAGTAACTTATTTTTTTTAATAAAATTAAATAAAATTGATGACGTTTCAATAATTGTCAATTCCTCCTCTTGTTCCATCAAAGAGCAAGATAATTTTGAAATTACTAAATCTGTAGCTTTTGGGTTTGTCTCTTCGTGATCGGCATTGGAAATTCCACAAACATTTTTTGCAAATTCAATTATAATATGTTGAAAGCCGCCACAATTTCCGAAAGTTGGTACTTTGTTTTCTCTAGCATAAGTAATTGTGTTCAATACATTTTGCATGTCTTTGTAGGGTGAGCCTGGCGCAATCCACAGTCCGCAATATAAATTATTGAAAGCAGTTTTAGAATTCAAAATATCAGTAGAAATCCAATCAAATTGAAGTTCTTGATTAATTAATTTTCGAACTTGTCTAATGCTGTTATTCAAGGCATGATGTGTTGAATAAGCAGGGTTAAAGTCACCAAAAATAGCAATTTTATAGGTCATAGCATAACAAATTTAAAGATTAATACTATAATTGCTTCGGTGTTTTAAGAATTCGTAAAACGTAAGGAAATCAAAAAATGTAAACCTTAACTTTCGTTTGAACTTATCACTGAATTTCCATTTTTTTACATTATGAAATAATGCAAATTTAAACTCTCTTTTATTCTACAAAAAATGAAACTGCACCTTCGTTTTTTCCATCGAATATTTTTCCTTTGAAAGTTTCATCCATCACAATTTTGAATTTTGAAGAAAATTTTCTTAGTTTTAAATACCGAGCAGTTA
>JBBRAW010000104.1:0-12652 GCA_038206385.1 Bacteroidia bacterium
AGCAGAATGATAAAAGCTGGTAAATTAGATGTTGTTATTGCCGGTGGTGTAGATTCGTTAACACGATTTACATTGAATGGATTTAATTCATTGATGATTGTGGATGATAAACAATGTCGTCCACTCGATCAATCACGCAAAGGTTTGAACTTAGGTGAAGGCGCTGCATATGTTGTATTGATGAGTGAAAAAATTGCTAAAGCATTTTCAGCAACTATTTTTTGTGAATTAACTGGTTATTGTAACACCAATGATTCGCATCACCAAACTGCACTTTCCGATGATGGAAATGGTCCATATCTCGCAATGCAAGGAGCCTTAAAAATGAGTAAAATTGCTTCCGCAGATATCGATTACATAAACATGCACGGCACGGGAACTCAAAATAATGATGCTGCAGAAGGAAAAGCTGTAGAACGAATTTTCCATCCACATTATCCGAAATTAAGTTCTACAAAATCATTCACAGGACACACATTGGGAGCATCTGGAGCTGTTGAAGCAGTATTCTCAAGTTTAGCAATTAAAGAAGGATTAATTTATCCAAACTATAACTTTACTGAAGCTATAAATAATTTACATTTTAGTCCTGAAACAAAATATCAAAAAGGTTTATCACTTCAGCACATCCTCTCCAATTCATTTGGGTTTGGTGGTAATTGTACTTCACTCATTTTTTCAAAAGTTTAATCATGAGTATTTACATCAACGGGATCGGAAATATATCAGCGCAACATACGTTTGATAATAGCATTTTAAAAAACGGTATAGAAAAATTATCAGGTAATCGCTATTGCTGCATTGAACCCGACTACGCTCAATTTATTGATGGAAAACAAATCAGGAGAATGAGTCGTGTAATAAAAATGGGTGTTGCATCATCAACACTCGCAATGCGTGATGCTGGATTAGAAAGTCCACAAGCAATCATTGTAGGGACTGCATTAGGATGTATGGAAGACACTTACTCGTTTCTTTCAAAGATGATTCAGTACAAAGAAGAAATGTTAAGTCCAACGGCGTTTATTCACTCTACGCACAATTCGATTGCAGCACAGATTGCACTATTATTTCAATGCAAAGTGTACAACAGTACCTATGTTCATCGCAATATTTCTTTTGAGACAGCATTGCTTGATGCCATGTTACTTTTAGAAGAAGGAAGTATTGACAATGCATTGATTGGCGGTATTGACGAAATTACAAATACTAGCTTTGCTATTATGAATCGTCTAGGACATTTTAAAGATTCAGAAAAAATAAATCAAGAAAATTTTTATTCTCCAGGGAAAGGTTCTGTTGCAGGTGAAGGTTCTGCATTTTTTGCTTTGGCGACAAAACAATCAACAAATTCGTATGCCAAGATTCTATCAACACAAACATTATCATTTTGTGATCCAAATGGAATTACTGAAGCAGCGAAATCAATGTTATCCGAAAACGGAATTGACAAATTAGATTTATTACTTCAAGGAAATAATGGAGATATCGGCGATGATACTATTTTTAATGAATTTACAGAATCAATTCAAATGAGTGAACGCAAATTAAATTTCAAACATCTGTGTGGAGAGTATGCGACCGCTTCTGCATTTGGAATGTCGATAGCAGCTCAATTTTTGAGAAATGAGAATACAGCAGAAAGATTTGGATATGCACTAACAGAAAAACCAAACTCGATTTTAATTCACAATCAATCGAAAGGAATTCATCACTCTTTAACATTACTGACAGCATGTTAAATTTTAGAAATTCTCTCGTAGTTTTTATTATTACAATAATCCTTATGTGTTATCAATATTATCATGTTGGGTTTTCATTAGGATATTTTGCACTTCCAATTTTACTATTTAGTCTATTACTTTTTTACGGATCCTACTTTATACAATCCAATTTTTTTGTAAAGGCACTTTGCAATTCAACATCACAGAAAAAAGAAATAGCGTTAAGCTTTGATGATGGTCCAGTAACGAGCACTAATCTGGTGTTAGATATATTAAAAAAGCACAATGTTCCTTCTGCTTTTTTTTGTATTGGAAAACAAATGACGGAAAATCCAGAAATCTTAAAAAGAATTCACGAGGAAGGTCATGTAATAGGTAACCACAGTTTCACACATCAAGCATTATTTGATTTAATGTCGAAGAAGCAAATGAAGCAGGAACTTAAAGAAACAAATAATGTTGCGAAAAATACAATTGGAGAAAATCTGAAAATGTTTCGTCCACCTTATGGTGTAACGACTCCAGTATTAGCCAAAGCAATTAAAGAAGAAGGATTCGAAACGATTGGTTGGAGTTTACGCTCGTATGATACTATGATTGATGATGTACAGAAATTAGTAAATAAAATAACTTCTCAAATAAAAGCTGGCGATGTAATCTTATTACACGACTCACAAAAGGTTACAGTTAGTGCATTAGAAGATATTATAAATAAAGTTCGCTTAAAAGGCTACACCTTTGTACGATTAGATCATCTTTTAAACATCAAAGCTTATGCTTAAGAAAATAATTTCTCTAATTATATTTGTCACTTACATCTTTAATGTACAAGCGCAAGTTCCAAAAGGCTTTAACTTATTATCAAATGAAACAGAGTTTCGTCAGAAACTTGTGGCTGCATCTAATTCAACACAATCTATAAAAAGTAATTTTACGCAAGAGAAAAATCTTAATGTACTTTCCGAAAAAATCACTTCGAAAGGAGAATTCCGATTTAAAAAACAGAACAAAGTTCGAATGGAATACGCTACTCCATTTAAATATTTGCTCATCATAAACGGCGACAAAATCACCATCAAAGACGAACAAAAAACAAATTCTTTTTCATCAAAAAGTAATAAATTATTTGCAGTAATCAATAATATAGTTTTGGATTGTGTTCAAGGAACAGCATTGGAAAATAAAGACTTTACCAAGAAAATTTACAAAACGGATAAAGAATATTTATTGATCTTATCACCATTGAAAAAAGAATTGAAAGAGTTCTTCAACAGTATTAACATTTACTTGGATGCAAAAGATTGCTCTGTCATTAAACTTGATATGCGAGAGTCGACTGGAGACAATACACTAATCACATTTACAAATAAAGAATATAACGTTGCAATTCCTGATGCGGTATTTAACAATAATTAGTTTCATTCTCTTGTCGATAGGATGCAGTAAATCACCTTATGCCAGTCTGCAAAAATCAGATGCAGATAAATTATGTATTGCTAAATTCAAACCCAAATTTACCTCTATATTATACAATGCCAAAATCGATGTAGTTGGAAAACACTTAAGTGGATTATTACTCTTTAAAACTATGCCAGATAGCTCCATTCGAGTAGTATTCTCTAACGAAATGGGAGTCAAATTCTTTGATTTTGAATATAAAAATTCAGGATTCAAATCAATATATTGTATTAGTCAACTAAATAAAAAAATAGTAATACGACAATTAAAAGAAGACATTGGCTATTTATTTATGTATGATATTGATGTATCATCAGCATCCGTAAAACAAGATAATAATCAACAATACTTTGAGTTTGTTGGCAAAAAAACAAAGACTTATTATATCACAGATTCAAGGTGTTTGAAATTGCTTCGCGTAGAAAATGCTTCAAAAAGAAAAAAGAAAATCATTATTGATTTAAGTGATTACAAATCAGGAATGCCTGACTCAGTCAACATAGCCCATCAATTATTTCAATTTAATATTAGTTTAAAGCAAATAGACAGATAATGTTAAAAGGAGATTTTTATACCATCATTTCATCAACAGTAAAGGATAGTACATCTTTCAATAGCGTGTTAGATATTAATAAAGCACATGCTATTTTTAATGGTCATTTTCCTGATCTTCCAATTGTGCCAGGTGTTTGTATGATGCAAATAATCAAAGAACAACTAGAAGATCATCTTCAAAAGAGTATAAAACTTCAAACTGTATCAAACATAAAATTTCTATCTTTAATAAATCCTGCGGAAAATACAGAGATAGAAGTCGATGTAAAATTTACACCAACAGAAGAAGGAACATATCTTACTGATGGGATAATTTCTGTTAAGGGAACACCGTATTTTAAATTAGTAAAAGCGATTTACAAATAAATGGAACCGTTATCGCAAATTGCGCAAAGGTTTAATCAACACAAAATTTGTGTGTTGATTCCTACGTATAACAATGCGAAAACACTAAGCAAAATCATTGAAGATGTTCTAAAATACACTAGGAATGTAATTGTATTGAATGATGGTTCTACAGATGATACAAGTAACATTTTATCAAGCTTCAACGAACTCAAAACAGTTAGTTATACAAAAAATGTTGGTAAAGGTTGGGCGCTAAGGAAAGGATTTAATTTTGCATTAGAACAAGGCTATGATTATGCAATTACAATTGATTCGGATGGACAACATTTTGCTAGTGATCTTCCTAAATTCATCGACAAGCTAGAAGAAATTGGGCCATCTCTTATCATTGGAGCACGCAACATGAATCAATCATCGGTTCCTAGTAAGAGTACTACAGGCTTAAAGATTTCTAATTTTTGGTTCAATATTGAAACTGGATTATCAGCTCCAGATACACAATCCGGTTTCAGATTATTTCCTTTGCAACTTTTAAAGGATATAAAATTTTACACTAAAAAATTTGAATTCGAGATTGAAGTAATTGTGAAAGCATCATGGAGAGGAATTAAAATTGATTCAGTGCCAGTGGCTGTATATTATGCTCCTAGCAATGTTAGAATTTCACACTTTCGACCATTCACCGATTTTACACGAGTAGGAATATTACATACGATCCTCGTTACAATTACATTTCTTTACATAAACCCAAGAAATTTTTTTCGTAAACTTTTTGATCCTGCCTCCTACCATGATCTTAAAAGGCAAATATTCAATCCTGAAGAATCCAAATCACTAATTGCAACTTCTGTAGCTTTTGGTATTTTTATGGGAATTATTCCGCTTTGGGGTTTCCAACTTATTATTGGCATTTCACTCGCCATTGCATTCCGATTAAATAAAGCACTTGTTATTATTGCAGCAAATATTAGTATTCCTCCAATGATTCCATTCATAATTTTAATGAGTTATAAAATGGGCGCAGTGTTACTTGGAAACAACGCTACTTCATTGCATTTGAACAAATCATATTCATTAGCATCAACACATATAAATTTTCTTCAATATGTTTATGGAAGTATTACACTTGCCTTCGTGGCTGCAATAGTATTCGGAATAGGAACTTATTTGTTTCTTTCATTATTTAGAAAGTCAAATCAAGAAAAACTATGAGCAAATTTTTCCTTAGCATTTTTAATTTCTTTGAAAAAAGAAAATACTTTTTGTATTTAGTAATGGTAATATCATTAGCTACATTATTATTTTTCTCATCAAAAGTAAAGTTGCAAGAAAATTTTTTGCAAATGCTTCCTGAAGATAAAAATACTGAACAACTAAAACATTTTCTTGAAAATTCTAAATTCTCAGATAGAATTATTGTTTGTGTTTCTTCTAAAGATACTTTAAAAGCTGCTGATCCTGAAAAATTAGTATCATTGGCGGATTCATTTGCTCAGCAACTAAAAAATAAATTCCCGGAATACATTGAGTCAATAAATTATCAAGCAGAAGATAGTAGCATTACTTCATTGCTGAGTGTAATCGATAATAATTTACCTCTATTTTTAGATGACAAAGATTACCTGTCGATTGATTCATTGGTAACGCAAAAGGGAATTCACAATAAAATTGAATACAACTATCGCACGTTAGTTGGTCCGGCAGGAATTGGATTGAAAAAATTTATTCTTCAAGATCCATTAGGATTAAATTTTTTAGCGTATAAAAAGTTAGATCGATTTAGACCTGATGAACAATTAGAATTATACGAGCAGCATTTTGTTACGAAAAACAAATTCAATCTGCTGATGTTCATCACACCAAAATTTCCCTCCAAGGAAACAACAAAGAATGCAACTTTCTTTGCAAAGGTGGATGAACTTATTGCAAAAGTTAGTACGCAAAATAAAGATTTTAATATTGTTTATTTCGGAGCTCCCGTTGTTGCATCTGGCAATGCAGAACAGATTCGTAAGGATACACTACTCACAGTATCGTTAACGATAATAATTTTAGTATTGGCAATGACTTTGTTTTTTCGCAAACTGTCGGCACCGATTCTAATTCTAATTCCTGTTGCTTATGGTGGATTATTTGCGCTTGCATGTATCTATTTTTTGCAAGGAAGCATCTCTGTAATTTCACTTGGAGCAGGGTCACTTATTTTAGGTATCGCCATTAATTATTCATTACATTTCTTAACTCATTATAGATACCATCCATCCATTCTTGATGTGATAAAAGATCTTTCTTTTCCAATGACAATTGGTAGTTTAACGACTATAGGTGGGTTTTTATGTTTGCAATATGTAAAAGCACCAGTATTACGTGACTTAGGATTATTTGCTGCATTGAGTTTAACTGGAGCTGCATTGGCTACACTAATCTTTCTTCCACATCTTATTAAACCTAATAAATCAATTGTTCATGAAATAGAAGAAATCAAAAACCCCTTTTATAATAATTTATTAAGGCGTTTACCTGGCAATAAATATTTGCTTTGGTCATTCGTGATTCTAACTCCAATTTTTCTTTATTTTGCTTATGATGTAAAGTTTGAAACCGATATGTATAAAATTAATTACATGTCGAAGCAAACAAAAATTGCAGAAGCAGTTGTAAATAATGTTAGTTCATTTTATCAGAAATCTGTTTTTCAAATAACTAAAGGAAATACATTAGAAGAAGCGCTAATTCAAAATGAAAAGTCGTTGCCTTTGTTGGACAGCATGAAAGCGGAAGGAAAAATAAAATCCTTTACAAATGTATCAGTCTTACTTCCCTCCGAGCAAGAGCAAAAAAGAAGAATTGATAAATGGAATACCTACTGGACAGCATCAAAGAAAAGTGACGTTTATAATTCATTGATTGCAGAAGGAACTATTGTAAAATTTAAAGCTATTACATTTCTTCCATTTAAAACTGCTACAGAAAAGCAATATTCAATTCTATCAAAAGATGATTCAAAAATTTTAAAGGATGCATTTCTGAAAAACTTTATTGAAGAAAAAAATGGTTCTTACTCATTAATTGGATTAATAAAAACCACACCCGAATATGTAGGTGATATTTATAAGAAATTTGCTGCAATACCAAGCTCGATAGTATTCGACAGACAATACATCACCGATAAGCTAATGGGAATTGTTAGTAGCGATTTCAACTTTATCACATTATGGACTTCCCTCCTTGTTTTTGTTGCTTTGTTATTGGTATATGGAAGAATTGAGTTAGCATTAATCACCTTTATACCAATGGTAGTTACATGGATTTGGATATTGGGACTAATGGCAATAATTGGAATAAAATTTAATATCGTAAATATTGTTTTGTCAACTTTAATATTTGCTTTAGGTGATGACTTTTGCATCTTTACAACTGATGGTTTACAACAAGAATATGCAAAGAAAGTTACGAAACTAAATTCCATCTCCACTTCCATTTCACTTTCAGCCATCACAACAATTGTTGGTCTTGGTGTTTTGATCTTTGCAAAGCATCCCGCACTAAATTCAATTGCGTTAGTCTCGATCATTGGAATCTTTTCAGTTTGGATAATTTCACAAACATTACAACCTGTTCTCTTCAAGTTTTTAATTACAAATCCTACTGATAAAAAACATGAACCTTATACATTTTTAAATATTCTAAATTCAACATTTGCATTTAGCTATTTTATTTTCGGATCAATACTTATTGGCATTATTGGGGTTGTTATCCTCAAATTATTTCCAGGGAAAATGTCAACTAAGAAAAATATTTATCATTGGGGATTAAGCAATTTTGCAAAGTCAATGATTTATATCATGGGCAATGTAAAGAAACAAATCATCAATGATCGAAATGAAGAATTTTCAAAACCTGCTGTGATTATAGCAAACCATTCTTCATTTCTGGATATTTTACTTTTAGTAATGCTCAATCCAAAACTTATTCTACTAACCAATAAATGGGTTTACAATTCTCCAGTTTTTGGGTTAGCTGTTCGTTTAGCAGAATACTATCCTGTTGCAGATGGTGCAGAAAATGTCATTGATAAATTAGCTTCAAAAGTTGCTGAAGGATATTCTATCGTTGTCTTCCCAGAAGGTACAAGATCAGTAGATGGAGTTATTGCTCGCTTTCATAAAGGTGCATTTTATCTTGCTGATCATCTGAAATTAGATATACTCCCAATTTTAATTCATGGGGCTAATTATACAATGACGAAAGGGTTTTTCTTTCTAAAAAATGGAACACTCACACTTAAATTTTTACCTCGAATTACTTATGATGATAAAAGTTTTGGAGATACGTATTCAGAACGCGCAAAATTTATAGGCAGATATTTTCGTAATGAACATAAAATTTTAAGTAGCGAAATTGAAACTCCACGATATTTTAGAGGTCAACTTTTTAGTAATTATCTCTTTAAAGGTGCTGTATTGGAATGGTACATGAAAATAAAAGTAAGCATGGAGAAAAATTACCTTCTCTTTGATCAAACATTACCAAAAGAAGGTAAAATTCTAGACATCGGATGTGGATATGGTTTTCTTGCCTACATGATGGGATACACTTCTAAAAATAGAGAAATTTTAGGAATAGACTACGATACCGATAAAATTGAAATCGCACAAAATGGATATCTAAAAGGCAATAATGTGCAATTTGAACAAGCAAATGCCTTAGAATTTCAATTCATGCAATATGATGCAATCGTGCTGAGTGATGTGCTCCACTATCTTCCAACAAAGGACCAAATACAGCTATTAGAGAACTGCATAAACAGTATCCCAACTAATGGAATGATTATGATTCGAGATGGCATTAAAGAGCTTGAAAAACGTCATAAATGGACCAAACTTTCAGAGGTGTTTTCCACTCAGATTCTTGGGTTTAACAAGACTGGAAGTAATGGTCTTACATTCCTCTCTTCAAAACTAATTTATGACTTCGCATCAAAACATAATTTACAATTATCGACAATTGATAATTCAGTAGTTACTTCAAATGTTATTTTTGTACTCAAGAAGAGATAAAATCTGTGAAGGATAAAAAAATCATAATTGTAGGAAGTGGAATCGGAGGACTCGTTTGCGGTGCAATCTTGGCCATCGAAGGTCACGACGTTACTGTTCTCGAAATGAATCGTCAGATTGGAGGAAACTTACAAACTTATGCACGTGACAAACATGTTTTTGACTCAGGAGTACATTATATTGGTGGTTTAGAGAAAGGGCAAAATCTCTACAAAATATTTAAGTACCTCAACATCATCGATAAATTAAAAATGGAAAAGCTTGATGAAAAAGCTTTCGATAAAATTCATTTTTATACAGATGAAAAAGAATATTCTTACTCACAAGGATATGATCTTTTTAGTAAATCTTTATTAGAAGCATTTCCAAATGAAAAAGAAGCAATCGATAAATATTGTTTTACACTTCAAGATGTTTGTGAGAAATTCCCTCTGTATAATCTTCGTCAAGGGGATTACATGGAGAAATCAATTTACTTAGAGATTGATACCAAAACTTTTATTAAATCATTAACAGAAAATAAACGGCTACAAAATGTGCTAGGTGGAAATAATCCACTTTATGCAGGCATTGGTGATAAAACACCTATTTATGTACATGCCCTTGTTGTGAATAGTTATATTGAAAGTTCATATCGTTTAGTTAATGGTGGATCACAAATAGCAAAATTGTTAAGCAAGATTATTACGAATAATGGTGGTATCATTAAGAATAGAACAGAGATAAAAAAGTTTGTTGTTGAAAATAATCGCGTTGCTTATGCGGAAGATGCAGATGGTAAACGCTATGAAGGAGATTATTTTATTTCTAATATTCATCCTGCAAAAACACTTCAGCTTGCGGATACAGAATTCATTCGTCCTGCATATAGAAATAGAATTAATAGCTTAGAAAATTCCGTTTCAGCATTTATCATCAACATCACCTTAAAACCTGGTCAGTATAAATATGTGAATACGAATTACTATTGTTATCTCGAAGATGATGTTTGGAATAGCATGGAATATACAGATGAAACATGGCCATTGTCGTATGCGCTTTTCTTTTCAGGAATGCCAAAACAAACTGAATTTGCAGAAGGAATGACCATCATGGCTTACATGAAATTTAGTGAAGTTGAAGAATGGAAAAATACGTTTAACACTGTAGGAAAGCCTAGTGATCGAGGACCAGAATATGATGCATTTAAAAAACGTAAAGCAGAAAAACTTTTAGATGTTGTGGAAGTAAAATTTCCAGGACTGAAAGCTGCAATGTTAAATTATTATACTTCCACTCCACTTACTTTTCGTGATTACATGGGAACCGATGATGGCTCTATCTATGGAATTGCAAAAGATTATAAAGATCCACTAAAAACATTTATTTCTCCTAGAACTAAAGTAGAGAATCTTTTGTTAACAGGTCAAAACATTAATTTGCATGGAGTATTAGGAGTAACTATTAGTTCAGTAGTAACTTGCTCTGTTATATTAGGAATGCCAGAAATTATAAAGAAAATCGACGATGCGCAAATTGAATAAATGGATTAAATATCCGCTTTATGTTATGTTTTCTTTTGGGATACTCTTTATCATCCTATTCATTTATCTTGCTGCTGTTGCACTTATTTCGCCTCCAGTTCCTAAAGATTTATCATCCTTATCATTAACCCCAACTCAACTTGATAGCAATTGTTTTGTGATTGGAAATAACTGGATCAGAAAAAGTAATTCTGGATTATGGGAAATGTATGTTGAAGGCGAACCATTTGAAAGAGGTGTTATCAATGGAAAACTAGCGAAGCAATTAGTGTACAAACAAGAAGATGCCTTCAATGATCAAATTTGTAAATTAGTTCCATCAGCTTTTTATAGAAATTTCTTAAAATATTTAATTGCTTGGTTTAATCGCGACCTTGATAAAAACATTATCGAAGAATATAAACTCGAAATTTATGGTGTATCAAAATCTGCTTCACCAAAATTTGATTATATCGGTCCGGCATATCAGCGTTTAATGAATTATCACGCAGCACATGACATTGGACATGCATTACAAAATTTTGCACTCGTAGGTTGCTCTTCTTTTGGTACGTGGAATGAAAAATCACAAGATTCAACATTAATAATTGGGAGAAATTTTGATTTTTATGTAGGAGATAAATTTGCAGAGGACAAAATTGTGATGTTTGTTAATCCGAAGCAAGGTTATAAATTCATGATGGTTACGTGGGGAGGAATGATCGGCGTTATTTCAGGAATGAACATGCAAGGATTAACACTTACATTGAATGCCGCAAAATCAACAATACCAAATGGCTCTGCAACTCCTGTTTCTTTACTTGCGAGAGAAATTTTACAATACTCAAAAAATATTGACGAGGCAGTTAAGATCGCTCGTAAACGCAAAACGTTCGTGTCAGAATCATTTCTTATTGGTTCTACTTATGATAACAAGGCTGTTAATATTGAAGTAACTCCAGATACCATTGATGTTTATGATCCAAAACAAAATCAAATTGTTTGTACCAATCATTATGAAGGTCCTGTATTAGGAAAAACGGATATCAATAAAAAGCAAATGCAAGAAAGTGCATCGGTTTATCGTGAAGATAGAATTTTAGAATTGCTAAATAATACATCTGCAAACACGCCTGAAAAAACTGTTGCAATTTTAAGAAATCAATATGGTTTGCGCGATAAGTTTATCGGTTACGGAAATGAAAAAGCGATCAACCAACTCATCAGTCATCACTCTATAGTTTTTGAACCGAAAAAGAAATTAGTTTGGGTATCTACTTCTCCATGGCAACTTGGACCATTCATCGCTTATGATCTTAATAGGATTTTTGCAATAAATGGATTAAAAACAAATCACGAAGTAAATGATACTTCCCTAACAATTTCAGCAGATCCATTTTTACAAACTAGTGCATTTAAAAATTACATTGAATTTAAAAAATTACAATTACATTTATCGAATGGAGTAGAAATAAATCCAGATAAATTAATTCAATTGAATCCTGAATATTATCATGCTTATATTTTAGCTGGTGATTATGTTTTCAAAAGGAAAGATTTTACAAAAGCAAAATCGTATTATCAAAAAGCATTAACGAAAGAAATTGCTACAGTTCATGAAAGGCAATACATCAACAATCAAATTGTAAAATGCACTAACGAATTAATGAAAATAAATTGACATGATTTTAGGAGTAGGAATTGACATTATCGAAACAGAAAGAGTTGCAGAAAAGATCGCCAAAGAAGGTGGATTTAGAGAGCATGTATTTTCTGTTTCTGAAATTTCCTATTGCGAAAAAAATACTAATCATGCTGAAAATTATGCCGCTCGATTCGCAGCAAAAGAGGCTCTGTTAAAAGCATTAGGAACAGGATTTACCATAAATATTTCATTACCCGAAATTGAAGTAATAACAGATGAGATGGGAAAGCCCTCTTTTAATATTTATGGTAAACTGGAAACAATTGTAAAAGCCAGAAATATTTCCACTATCTTTTTATC
>JBBRAW010000105.1:0-12598 GCA_038206385.1 Bacteroidia bacterium
TGCGCATTTAATTCGTAAAATTATAAAGCGTAGTTCCACTAAATAAAACAATATTCTTACTCCATGTTTCAATTGAATTTCGATGATGAACAACGATATAATAATTGTTTCCTGATGCCGCAGCAGGAAATGGAATTGCAGCATTTCCAGATATGCTTAAAACTTCTTTTGCAGAATAGACTAATCCATAAGGCGAAGTTGCTGCATGTAACTCTACGGTAATCGTATCAGTTTGTCCTGCTGCTACAATAGAATTCATTTGTCCACTACCCAAATAAAACCCTTGAATGAATACGTGTAATTGTAATGTTACATTATTGCTTACTGTAAAGGATGGGCCAGTTGCAATTCCGCAAACTGTTGTTACTCGTATAACACCAGTTGTTGCACCAACAGGAACGGTTGCATTAATTTGATTGTCGTTTACAATAGAAAACAATGGTGCATTAATACTATTAAATGATACTGCAGTAGTCGTTAAAAATCCAGATCCATTTATTGCAATTGATGTTCCAACTGAAGCAGTAGAAGGAGTATAACTTGTTATAACTGCCGGGCTAGATGCATTTACATTTATTGCATTTGAAATTGCAGGACATAATGCCGGAGCTGCAGGAAATGTTATGGTCCAATTATTAATAGTTCCTACGTCCACAGCGGCACGATCATACGCAAATAGTTTCCAATCTCCATTAGGATTTATCGATCCAGAATTAATTGCCGCAAAGGTTAAAATTGTAGTTGCAGGTGTGCATCCAGTAACAGTAAATAATGTTGTCCAAGGCTTATACAATCCAGTATAAGGAGATCCCGTTGCAGGAATTTGAGCACTACCAGAATCAGCAAAAACAGTATTTGTAAAATTATCACCACTACTTCCAATTGCATTTGCTAAACCTAATCGCTGACCACCTGGTGATTCAAGATACAATTGAAGATCGGCATCATAAGTATGAGTTATATTAATGGAGATGTAAATTTTTGCTGATGCAATTGTTGATGTATACCCAGATACATTTATTGTGCTACTAACTCCAGTACAACTATTATCAGGAATTGATGCAACAGTTGTATTGCTAAATGTAAGTGGAAGATATGAAGCAACATCATAAGCGCCACTTTGATTTACACTTAATGTTGCAGCATTAGCACCAAAAATATCAACTCCATTTTTTCTCCATTGATTGTATGAACTTGCTGCAGGTGTGTACGACAATGAAACCGATCCAGTAGTACAAATTGTAGTTGTGCTTCCTGCACTAACGACTGCGGGACTCGGACTATTCAAAAGATTAAGCGCTAAGGTACTTACTGTTCCACTACCGCAACTATTTGTTCCAGCAACTGTAATATTTCCTGATGTAGTTCCAAAACTTACTGTAATTGTATTTGTATTTATTCCAGATGTGATACTTGCTCCACCTGGTAAAGTCCAATTATATCCAGTTGCATTTGTTATTGCGCTAACAGAATAAATATTTCCAACACTATTTTTACAAGAAGAAGTTGGTCCGCTTATTACTCCTGCTGCTGAGGGAAGCACTAAAACTGTAACTGCAAATAATGGAGAACTGTTTCCAGTAAAACATGCGTTAGAAGGTATTACACTTACATTACCTGAAACAGCAACCGCTGAATAAGTAACAGTAATGCTTGTTGTATTATTTCCTGCTGATATACTTGCACCTGTTGGCAATGACCATGTATATGTTGTTGCATTTGTAATTGCGGAGATTGAATATACTACTGATGTTTGCCCTTGACAAACTGAAGCTATTCCAGTAATATTTCCAGCACTTCCAACAGAATTTAATTTCGTTAAATTAACTCCATTATCCGAACCAATAACTACTGGATTCGAACTTACAATACGAATGCGATATCCCGTTCCTGTACCAGTAGGTATGGTGCATGAAATTGTTCCAGAAGAAGCAACACTTGTTAATGTTCCAATGGAAACCGGACTTGTAAATGATCCTGCTGAATTTGATAATTGTGCAGTAAAAATGTTTCCTGCATTCGCTGGACCATCGCCAGTATAATTCACATTTAATGTTTGTCCAACACATAAATTTGTGGTAGAAATTGTATTTGTGTTGAGTGTAGTTAATACTGGAGAGCTCGCCTGAATAGCAAAATTAACATCATTAATATCAAAGAAAATATTTCCTACTGCTTCTATTTTAATTCGTGCTTGAGTTGTTAATATTGCTGGAACAGTAATTAATTCTGTACCATCATTTGGTGTACTTGCTGCAACAACATTTGGAAAAGTTAATCCACCATCTGTAGAAAAAGAAATTTTAACATTCGCACAATTAATGGGTGAAATATTACTTGATGAAACATCCCAAGTAACAGTTTGTGATGATCCGGAATTCCAAATAACAGCAGTATTTTGTACCGTAACTTTAAATGGAGTTGAAGTATTAATTACTTGAACTTTTAATGTGTCATCATTATGAGTGACACCTCCTCCTCCACTTCTATTATCTCTAACAGTTAATCGAAATTTTAAAGTTCGCGCATACGTTGGTAGGAGTTCTCCAATGGTGGTTACATTATTTAAAATATCCGAAAGTATTGGAAATGTTCTACTAGGACTTGTTACTGGAGAAAACGGTCGGAAGAGAGGAGCATCTAAAGTTGGTGCATTCCATGCTCCACCTGTTGCAGTTTTATCAAACTCTTCCCAACTATATGTAATCGCATCCCCATCAGGATCCGAACCTACACCAGTAATTGTAAACGGTGTTTTATATGGAATGATAAAATTTGCTGTTGCTCCGATCGATGCAGTTGGAGGATTATTTCCAGTAGCAGATTGTACAGCACAACCATTTCCAGTACCTAAAACAGAAAAATTATAAATCTCATCAAAACTCCAAGTATGAAAATAAGCAATGCTATGAGGAGCTAAATCATCGGTGCTACAAATTCCGGCATACGCCATAATCGTAACGCCACTACCTGGTTCATAAGCGGCAGATGCTGCACGATTTCCACCACCACAAGAACCTAATACGCTATTGAATGTATGATTCGCTCCAAATTGATGTCCCATCTCATGCGCTACGTAATCAACATCAAACGAATCACCAACAGGACTAGAATTTCCAGTTACACCTTTTGCTTTGCTTGTTCCACAAGGACCATTTAATTGTGCTACTCCACCACCTCCAGTACTAAATACGTGACCTATATCATAATTTGCCGTTCCTATTACGGCATTAATGTTATTTTGATTTTCGGTTAACATAGTACTGCCGTTTGTATTAGTATAAGGATCTGTGGCACCATTTAAATAAATCAAAAGATTATTATTCGCTATCATTACCATACGAATAGAAGCTTCAGTTTCATAAATCCCATTTACACGCAACATGCTCGCTACCATTCCCGACATTGCTCCAGATGTTGTTCCTCCTTTTGTGGCAGCGTATTCACCCGTACATGCTAATGCAAGTCTGTAAGTTCTTAATTGGGCACCATTAGATCGTAATGCGGAATGGTTTGCTGTAATTAAATTGTTTTTACCAATGTCCTTTTCTGTTTCGCAAATAAATGAATTGTATGCTTTGAAATCATTACTATAGTAAACAATATAATCACGAGTATTAAACTGATTATATGGATCTATAAAAACACTTCCTTCAGGAGATAAAACCATCGCTTGAAAACCAAGATCCGTAAAACTTACTTTAATAATATCAGTTGGATGGTCTACCCCTTGTCCAGAATATGTTTTAAAACTTGGAAATTTTTGTGCTAATCCAGGTTCCATCATTACCGTTTCAACCATTTTGAAAGAATGAACTGTTCCATTTGGGAAAGGAATTTCAAGTATTACATTGCTTTTCCTACCCATATTTGTAAATTCCATGGGTGAATTTGACAGATATGTCTTTATTGAGGAAATATTTAATTGAAATAATTCAAATTTTGAAGGAAGTGCATATCGTTCTGTGCCATTTGTCAATTGATTGGATCGGATTTTTGTCCAGTTCTTTTCAAACGAAGATTGCGCATTTAAGGAGTAAGAACCAAGACACAGCGCAAAAATTACAAGTAATAATTTATTCATAAATTGATTATTTAGGGAGTTATAAATTCCATCTTCTAATTTTCTGATTTATTTTTAGGAAGGTCTTTACTAACAAAAAGTATGATTGCTAAGTTCAGAATAATCAAACTCTAAGTCAAGTAAAACTTTAATTAAATACGATCTAACTGCATTTTTACAATTTAAATTACTTGATTTTGGTATTCTTTTGTAATATTTTGAAATAAAGTAAGAAAAAACTTGCTTTATTCGTATAAGATCTTAAATTTGCAATTATATACGTTGAATCGAAAACACATAAAAATGAAAAGCATACTACTCAAATCATTACCCCTAATTGCATTCTTTGTAATTATGGCAATTCCGATGTTTGCCCAAAAAAGTGATCCTAATGTACCTATTGATGGTGGATTAAGTCTTTTGTTAGCTTCTGGAGCAGCATACGGTGTTAAGAAATTGAAGAATAAACGAAAGGAAAAGCAATTGTAAATTCATCAAAAAAAATGGTTAGCCTAAAAGCTAACTTTTTTTTTGTTTGTACGTATCATTTTGTTCTGCTATATTAGCAACATTATAGGTCAAAATAATGATACGTAAAATAATTAAAGATCCACGCCAACAACAAATTGCCCTGTTTGTAATTAAAGCAGTGTTATTATATATTGTTTGGTTCATATTTTATGATTTTCATGTTGCTCAAGATGGATTCGTTAATACTTGGCTTAACCATAGAGTAGCTACAGATGCTTCATACGTACTTGACATTTTTGGTCTTGACGGAGGTACAATTCCAGGTAATCATCAAACTAGAGTGATGATAAAAGGCGATACAATGGTTGGTGTTGGAAACCCTTGTAATGGACTTGAACTATTTGCACTTTATGCAGGATTCATAATTTGTTTCCCTGGAAATACAAAATCCAAACTATGGTTTATTCCCGTTGGATTTATAATTATTCATTTTATTAATGTTCTACGAACTACTGCTTTGGCATATATTCAATTCAAAGCACCAGAATATTTAGATTTCAACCATCATTATACTTTTACAATTATTGTGTATGCAATTATTTTCTTACTATGGATAACTTGGGTAAATCGATATTCTAAATTTAATATCTCACCTGAAGATAAAAGATCAGCATAAGATGTTCACCAATAAATTTATTCGAATTACACTAATAATAATTTCTTCTGTGATCATGTTATGGCTCGGATTTGAAAGAGATGAGAAATTGATAGTAATGAAAAATTATCAATTTACTTTTGTTAATCGATATCCAAAAGAACAATTGACTAATTATGATTCAGTAATGAAAAATTTGAAAGGATTTAAATTGCCATCAAGATTACAATCATCAATATTCTATAGTTTAAGTTATCTCCTACTTGCTACAGCAATCTTGTACCTCTTTTCACTTTCAAGCTTTATTGCGAAACTTACAGCATCTTTGTATTTCATTTATATGATTCTTTGCTTTTTCTTAATAAAGATTGGTGCAATGGGGGTTGATTATAGATTAAGTATCGGATTATCACATTACCTCGAAGATTTGTTCCTTTCTCCATTCTTCGTTCTAGCATTAGCAGTAATTATTAAAGCATTCGGATTCACTCCCGAATCTCCATCAAATAAAATTTAAGTCGGTATATTTCACAAATAATACTGCTTCAAAAACAACAAACTCAATTTTATGAATATATGGATCTTAATGCCGGTATTTAATGATTGGGAATCCTGTTCAATACTATTAGAAAAAGCTGAAGTAGAACTAAAGAAAAATCCAGCATTTAATTATTCTTTCGCAATTGTAAATGACTTTTCAACACTTCCTATTCCTTATAATTTTGAAAACAATTTTAATAATCAAATAAAAATAATTCAACTAAATAGAAACGTAGGTCATCAACGAGCTATTGCATTAGGCTTATGTTATATCCAAAAAGAATTACCTTGCGATTATGTTATTGTTATGGATGCGGATGGTGAAGACCGTCCACAAGATATTCCATTGCTAATTGATGAGGCTATCAAACAAAATGGTAAAATAATTTTCGCAAAAAGAACAAAGCGTTTTGAAGGATTATGGTTTCGCTTCTTTTACAAATGGTATAAATTCTTTTTCCGAATACTAACAGGAAAAACTATTGCTTTTGGAAATTTTTGTGTTATACCATACGACAAATTAAAAAATATTGTTTTTGTTTCTGAATTATGGAATCATTTTTCAGGTGGTATTCTTAGATCAAGAATCCCCTATTCAAGTATACCCTTAGAAAGAGGTGTACGATATGCAGGTCAGTCAAAAATGAATTTTATTTCATTAGTGATGCATGGTTTGTCAGCAATTTCAGTTTATACAGATACACTTGCAGTTAGAATATTACTTTCATCATTAGGATTAATATTCATTGCGCTAATCACCATTTTTATTGTTGCAGGAATTAGATTATTTACGCCATTCGCAATACCTGGATGGGCATCGTTTGTTGTAATTGGTATACTTATAATAATCTTTCAAGCGTTTATGATATCGTTATTCTTAGTGTTTAATGTTTTAAATTATCGCACACAACAACATTTTATTCCCGCTTTAGAATACAAAAAATTTATAGAAGAATAATTAATGAATACATCTACAAATACAGCAACTTACATTGGACAAGAATTAGAACTATTCAAGAAAGCTTATAATTGGAAACAATATTATCGAAACATAATTCTTCCATTTCTTAAAAATGATGTTCTAGAAGTAGGTGCAGGAATTGGAGCTACAACTGAACATTTAGTAAATGCTAATGTTAAAAAATGGACATGTTTAGAACCAGATCCAGAACTAGCAAAAGTAGTTGAGCAATTATTAAATAATAAACAATTACCTGATGTATGTAATCTTATTATTGGCACAACGGACGATTTGGACACTTCGATAAAATATGATGCTATCATTTATATGGATGTTATAGAACATATAGAAGATGATGCTGCAGAATTAAAAAGAGCAGCGCAATTATTAAAGCCGGATGCTTATTTAATAATTCTTGTTCCAGCACATAATTGGTTAAGAAGCCCTTTGGATGATGCAATTGGCCACTACAGAAGGTACAATAAAAGTATGCTTAAAAATGTTGTTCCCTCTACTTTAAAACAAATTAGATTATCATATCTTGATTCTATTGGATTAATGGCTTCACTAGGAAATAAAATGCTACTGAAAAAATCTTACCCTAACGAAAAACAAATTCGCATTTGGGATTCTGGAATGGTTCCAATCTCAAAAATAATTGACCCACTTTTAGGCTTTAACTTTGGTAAATCGGTTTTAGGTATCTGGCAAAATAAGTCATAAGATTAGCATGAAACGTAAGCACTATGAATTATTAATACTGTCAATTCTAGGCACTGCTTCAATAGCAGTTTTATTGTTAAGGATTATTTTTATTAAATCCTATTTACCAGAAACAGGAGGGGTATCCATAAATGTTGTATACGGAATTGAACAACTAATAACAACTGGAAGACTATATATCAACCCTGAAGTTGCACCTTTTTCAATCATTCAATACATGCCACTCCATTATCATATTGTATCTTTCATTGCCCAAATATTAAAAATCCAATCAGAGGTACATTCTGTAATGGTACTGAACAGGCTTACCTGCTTTATTTACGATATGCTATCTGTATTTTTTATTATTAATTTTATTAGAAATACATTTCCTAAAATTGGAATACGATTAGCATTCTCTAGTGGATTGCTATATTTCTTATTAATACCAAGTATTGTATTTGCAAGGGTTGACAATTTATACCTATTACTGTGGATACTTTCAATTAGTTCCTTGACTTCAATTTTCAATCATGAAAAGAGTAAACTAATATCTAGCAAAAAAGAAATTATGCTTGCGGGTATTTTTTCTGCTTTGGCATTATTTACAAAACAAACAGCACTATTTTTAATTGTATTCAACATAATTTTCATTTTGTTGATTTACAAGGATCGAAAAACAGTATTTTTATACGTTTTAAGCATCGCTACTTCATTAATTATACTCTCCTTATTACTTGTCCATGAAAATCTTTTCGATTTGAAATTAAACACTGTTGACGGATTAAAAAATGGTATTAATTTGAATTGGTTTCTTGAAGTGTTCATGAAAAATTATTTCATGAAATATACAATTCTTATTTGTACGGGAATTTTCACAAGTTGTATCCTATTACAACAAAAAAAATCAATGCTTCATCTATTTTTGGGATTAAGTATTATTTACTATTTTCTAATTGCTATTATCTTTAGTTTAAAAGGTGGATCAGGTCCGAATTATTACTTAGAATTTAACATCTTAAGCATCTTCGGAATTTGTTTATTGATAAACGATAAACCTGACATTTCATTAAACTATTTTAGTTTTGCAGCAATTATACTTCCAATATTCTTACTAGCATGTATGAATGATAAGGGATGGGGATTTCTTTCTTGCCGCAAAAAAGCAATATCAGAATATGTGATGTGTCAATCCGTTGCTAAATATATTAAAACTAATCTTAAAAAAGATAATTACGTTTTAACAGCATTTCACAAAGAAAATAGTTTGAATTTATTATTAGCTCCTAAAGCGCTCTTCCCGTGTAGAGAAGTTGCATTGTATTTTACTTACCCAATGGGTGTATTTAAATTTGAAAAATTCAAAACATTATTGCTAAATACTCAAGTTCAATATTACATAGATGAAAAAGGTCAACTACCAACAACATTTCTTCACGAGGACATTTCTTATTTTGTAGTTGACACTATAATTGGGAATTATACAATTTATAAAACAAATAAATGACAAACAGTTTTTACGAACGACTAATTTGTACGATGCTTTTCATTTATGCATTTGCAACAATTGTTATTCGATTTGTATTTGCAACTTCTTATCTTCCTGAAATGGGAGGAGGTATGTCGATCAATATGCTTTATGGAATAGAACATTTACGACAAACGGGGCATCTATATATGAATCCAGAACAAGCACCCTTTTCAATTATTCAATACACTCCGCTATATTATTATTTCATCAATTTCACAATAAAAATTATTCCATTCGAATTAAATTTGCATCAAGTTATTGTATTACACAGGATAATTTGCCTTTCAACAAATATTTTTTATAGTATTCTAATTGCTTTAACCTGTAAAAATTTATTTCCAAAAATTACGAACAAAATTATAATAGCTATTGCACTTATCATTCTAATTACAACTCCAAATTTAAATTTTGAGCGAATCGATAATCTTTACTTATTATTTTCCGTTTTTGCTATTCGTCATTTCTTAAAATATCTTAAAAATAACGAGACTAATGCAATTAAAAATTCCAATCAAATTATTTTTACAGGAATAACTTGTGGCTTAGCATTACTAACTAAGCAAACTGCAATCTGGCTAATAGGTCTAATCAGTATTTGGCTACTCTTCTTTGAACATAATTTTAAGCTCTGGTTAAAATACGCTTTAACAGTAACACTTGTTTTCATTCCATTAATATTGTTTTTTACGACTGGTAATATATTCGACTTAAAATTAAATATTATTGATGGACTTAAAAATGGAATAGGTATTGATTGGTTTATTCAAGTTTTTATAAAAGGTTATTTTACCAAATATTCGTTGCTTATAGTTTTTGGATTATATATTGGTGGTTGGAAATTATTCGAGAAATCACCTTCAATAAAATCATTTCTAGGATTTAGCATTTTATATTTCTTTTTTGCTGCACTACTATTTAGTTTGAAATATGGTGCTACTCAAAATTATTTCATTGAATTTACTATTATGGTTGTAATTGGTATTTGCTATTTACTCAATCAGGAACCACCAAAATATAATTCTTATTTATCTCTTACAGCTCTTTATATTCCATTTTTATTAATGACTTGCGCTACTGATAAATATTGGCAAAATATTACATTACTTAAACCCGCTGAAAATGATTTTAAAGTTTGCGAAGAGGTTTCTTCCTACGTAAATAAAAACACTTTAAAGGGAAATTACATTTATTCCAATTTCCACACAGAAAATTCTCTTAATCTGATGCTTTCAAAAATTGCAATATTTCCTTGTCGAGAAGTTGCTTTTGTTCAGACATATCCACACGGCGTCTTTAAATTTAATCAATTTGGAGATTTATTATCACAAGGAAAGATTCAATATATTATTGATAGAACTAATCACTTTCCTGATAAAATTTTATATGCAACACCTATAAATTATAATGTCGAAAAATCAATTGGCGATTATACTATTTATAGATATCAACCAAATAAATAGAATACAGTAATACTAAATTCCAATTATGAAAAATAAATTGTATGAAAAGATTATATTAACTGTATTGTCATTATATGCACTTTCCATTCTAATTGTTAGAGTAGCAATCATCTTTTCTTACCTGCCTGAAACAGGTGGAGTATCAATCAACATGATGTATGGCATAATGCATCTTAGTAAAACTGGTATTTTATATAGTAATCCAGAAACCGCTCCTTTTTCTATCATTCAATATATGCCACTATATTATTATCTAATTTCTAGTATTGGAAAATTATTGAATATCTCAAATGATGTGCATCAGATGCTTGTTGTTAATCGAATGGTATGCTTTTTAAGTGGAGTTGTTTATAGCTTTTTATTGTTTTATGGTATCAGAAAAATTTTTCCTAAAGTTGGATTTCGAATTGCATCAATAATTGGATTGCTAATGTTTATATTAATCCCAAGTCATAATTATGGTCGTCTAGATAATTTATATTTAGTATTTTGTTTAGCAGCAATATTTTCATTCATGAATTACTTACAAGCTAAGTATCGAGATGGAAAAATCAGCCTACCATCATTGGTAATTTCCGGTTTGTTATGCAGCTTAGCTGTACTTACTAAACAAACTGGAATTATCATTACAATATATTTTTGCGGATGGCTTTTAGTAATCGATAAATCTCCACTTCGATTACTTCAATTTCTATTGTCATTTATCATTCCAACTGCAATTGGAATTTATTTGGCGTTGCCTAATACTCCTCTTGACTTTAAACTCAATACCATAAATGGAATAAAAAATGGTATAGATTTGAATTGGTTTTATCAAGTAACCGTAAAATATTATTTTGCTGAATCTGGGTTCTTAATCGCCTTCGGATTATATATCGCTGGATGGTTACTGTTCGAGCGTAAACCTGGATTAAAATTATTTATATCAGGATCAATTTTCTTTTTATTCGCAACTGCATTTTTAATGAGTATGAAAGGTGGTGGTAATCCTTATTACTTTTTAGAATTTACATTTATGCTATTTATTGGTATCTGCTTTTTGATAAACGATCAACCTGATTGCTACAAAAAATATATTCCATATATTACATTATTGCTTCCCTTCTTTTTAATGTCGACCATAAATGATAAAGGATGGCATGAATTAGGGCGAATGAAAAAAGCTAAAAAGGATTATCTTGATTGTCTGCAAACAAGTAATTATATCAACCAAAATATTAAAAAGGAAAATTACATCTATTCGAATTTTCACTTGGAGAATACACTTAATCTAATGCAATGTGAAACCGCATTATTTCCTTGCCGTGAAGTTGCATTTAGGTTTACTTACCCTCAAGGTGTTTTTAAATTCAGCCAGTTCGATACGCTCATGAAAAATAATCGTGTTCAATATATTATTGCTAAAGCTGATGATTTCCCAGTGAAAATTTTAAATACTCCAATTGTAAATTACAAACCGGATAAAACAATTGCCGATTATACTATTTATCAAAGAATCACAAATTAAAAATTAAATTTTACTTGCTTCTTGCTTTACGGAAAAGAATACTGTTACAAATTGCAACGAAATATTTAAAGTCTGTAGTAAATGGATTATTTGCATACGACTTAAGATATTTTAATTCAGAGTCAACAATTTCCTCTAACGTACGAGGCATGTCTACATAAAAGGGAGGTAATAATCCTGGCTTAGCGTCTTTACGTTTATCTTGCAATTCTTTACTATACAAACTATGATAATGACGACTTAGCGGACGCACTCCAACAATTTTAATATCGCCTCGTAATAAATTAAAAATCATTGGAAGCTCATCAACCCAAATTTTTCGTATTAGCTTTCCCCATGAAGTAACTCGAAAATCATCGGCAAATTTTCCGCCATCGGCTAAACTATTTTGCTCATAAATATATTCTTGCAAATATTCAGCATAGGGATACATCGTACGCAACTTAAAGACTTTTATATTTTTACCATCCTTGCCAATACGAGTCATCGCAAACACAGGACCGTAAGAAGGATTTAAATCATAATGCGGAACTTTTTCTTTCTTGCCAACAAAATAAGTAAGGTTATCGAATTGATAAACTTCAACAATTCGGAAGCCGCAAGAAACTAATCTTCCAAGTGCTTCTGCCTTCGACATAACACGATTTCTGCCATTGGTTATAAAGAAGTAAAACTTTTTCAAGATAGGCATCTTTGGAAAAAACCGCT
>JBBRAW010000106.1:0-12305 GCA_038206385.1 Bacteroidia bacterium
TACCGCTACCTCAACAGTTGCCGAATGTCAAACGCTTTCGATGCCTGCTTACGTTCATAGTATCCCAAATAACAACGATAATCAAGATGTGGTTAGCATGGGGACGAATGCTGCATTGATCACAAGAAAGGTTATAGAGAATGCTTTCGAAGTGCTTTCTATACATGCCATCGCAGTTATTCAAGCTGTTGATGGAATCGATTGTTCCGATCGCCTTTCCCCTTTTTCGAAAAGGATTTATAAGAAGCTTAGAGATATTTGTCCAGTAATTTCCTCCGACCGACCGATGTATAAAAACATGAAATCGATACGAGAATTCTTGAAGCAAGAGAATAACGATATACTATAAAATCAATTTATTGACTGTGAAATACGCATTAATAACAGGAGGATCAAGAGGCATCGGACGTGCGGTTAGTTATAAGCTTGCGCAGATGAATTACAACATCTTGTTAAATTATAAAAGCAATGATGTAGAAGCTCAAATCACAAAAGAATTGATTGAATCGGCTGGTGTTGTTTGTACTTTATTAAAATTTGATGTCTCTAATAAGGAAGAAGTTGATGAAATCCTTTTAGGATGGATCGAAAAAAATCCAGAGAATATAATTGAAGTACTTGTAAACAATGCTGGTATAAGAGAAGACAATCTATTGATGTGGATGACCGAAGCTCAATGGAAAAATGTAATCTCAACGAGTCTCGATTCTTTCTATTATGTAACACGTCATGTGATTAACCAAATGCTAGTAAAGAAATTTGGAAGAGTGATAAGTATGGTATCCTTGTCGGGATTAAAAGGATTGCCTGGACAAACAAATTATTCGGCTGCAAAAGCTGGATTGATAGGTGCTACAAAAGCCCTCGCACAGGAAGTTGCTCGCAGAGGTGTTACAGTAAATGCCATCGCACCAGGATTTATCCAAACAGAAATGACAGCAGGATTGGATGAAAAATCGTTGAGCGCAATGATCCCAATGAAACGATTTGGAAAAGTAGAAGAAGTTGCAGCAGCTGTTGCCTTTTTCGCATCACCCGGCTCATCCTACATTACTGGAGAAGTATTGAATATCAATGGAGGCTTATACTCCTAATTGGAAAAATTATAGATGACCTATATTTGTTGAAATGAAGAGAGTTGTTATTACAGGCATTGGAATTTATTCTTGTATTGGTCATAATATTGAGGAAGTAAGAAACTCTCTTTACACAGGCAAATCAGGAATTGTACTCGACCTTGAACGTAAAGATTTTGGATATCGATCAGGTTTAACTGGATCTGTACCGAGACCATATTTAAAAGAATTACTTGACAGAAGAGCTCGAATCATGCTTCCTGAGCAAGGTGAATTTGCTTACATGGCAACGCTCGAAGCCTTAAAAATGGCAGGGCTCGATTTAGATTTTCTCGACAATAACAAAGTAGGAATCATCTATGGAAATGATAGTTCAGCAAAACCTGTGATGGAAGCTGTTGACATTATCCGATTAAAAAAAGATACTTTACTTGTAGGATCAGGATCGGTTTTTCAAACGATGAATTCTACGGTTACGATGAATCTCTCCACTATTTTCAAATTGAAAGGTATCAATTATACAATTAGTGCAGCATGCGCGAGTGGTTCGCATGCCATTGGAACAGGTTATCATTTTATACGCACTGGCTTGCAAGACATGATCGTTTGCGGAGGTGCTCAGGAAGTAAATATTTATTCAATGGGAAATTTTGATGCACTTTCAGCATTCTCAATTCGTGAACATGAACCTACAAAAGCTTCACGCCCTTTTGATCGCGATAGAGATGGATTAGTTCCTAGTGGAGGAGCGGCAACAGTGATTTTAGAAAGCTTAGATTCTGCTCTAGCAAGAGGTGCAAATATTCTCGGCGAAGTGATCGGTTATGGCTTTTCGTCTAATGGTGGTCATATTTCTAATCCTACTGTTGATGGTCCTGCAAAAGCGATTACTATGTCGTTAAAAGACTCTGGAATTAAAGCATCAGATGTAGATTATATTAATGCTCATGCTACTTCAACTCCTGTGGGAGATGCGAAAGAAGCTAAAGCAATCGATTCCGTTTTTGGTGAATCTCGACCACCAGTAAGTTCAACAAAATCAATGACAGGACATGAGTGCTGGATGTCGGGAGCCAGTGAAATAGTGTATTCAATTTTGATGATGAGAGATGGTTTTATCGCTCCAAATATTAACTTTGAAAATCCTGATGAGGATTCAGCAAAACTAAATATCGCCGATAAAATGATCGATAAAAATATAGATATCTTTCTATCCAACTCTTTTGGGTTTGGCGGAACGAATTCATCATTGATAATTAAAAAAAGTATCAATAAGTAAATAGTACAAAATGGAAACTGCAGAAATAGTTAGTAAGATTAATCACTTTTTAGTTGAAGAGTTTGAAGTAGATATTGAAAAAATTGTACCCGATGCAAACCTTCGCGAAACACTTCAATTAGACAGTCTTGATTATATAGACTTAGTTGTTGTAATCGAAAGTAATTTCGGTTTTAAAGTGAAAGCCGAAGACTTTACAGATATCGTTACCTTCCAAAGTTTCTACGACTATGTAGAAAATAAGTTAGCAGTAAAATAATGCCGCAGTGGCAGGGTAAGTCAAAAGGTACTACTAATGGACACAAATTTTTTGTATTCATTATTAAAAGATTTGGAATAAAATTCTCGTATTTTATTTTACGATTTGTAGCTGCTTATTATTTGTTTTTTTCATCGAAAACGTCAAAACCAGTTCTTGATTTTTATCGAGATACACTAAAGTTTTCTCGGCTTAAGTCATTGATCATGTTATATCAAAATTACAGAATCCTAGGCCAAACACTCATTGATAAAACAGCAATGATGGCGGGAATTCCTATCAATTTTACTTTTAACTTTGATGGTGAAGAAGCACTGCGAGAAATGATTTCACAAAATAAAGGTGGTTTATTGATGAGTGGTCATGTTGGAAATTGGGAAGCTGCTGGTCATCTGTTAAAACGGCTAAATACACGTATCAATATAGTAATGTATGATGGCGAAGATGAACAGCTAAAAAATTATATGGATGGAATTACGGGTGAAAAAACATTTAATATAATTTATGTTAACAAAGATTTATCGCATATCTATAAAATTATTCAAGCATTAAATCAAAATGAAATAGTATGCATTCATGCAGATAGATTTTTACCTAATAATAAAACTATCACTTGCGATTTTTTTAATATGCCTGCTAAATTTCCTGAAGGCCCATTTTTGATTGCGCTTAAATTAAAAGTACCCATCACGTATGTTTATGCCTTCAAAGAAAGTTCAACGCATTATCATTTTTTCTCAACAGGTATAAAATATTTCGATTCAAAAAAAGGCGATTCAGTACAAAGTATCGCTAATGATTTTGCGTATAGTTTACAAGAAATGGTGAAAAAATATCCCGAACAGTGGTTTAACTATTATGATTTCTGGAAACAATAAATATGTTAGCAAGCGGAATAGAAGTGCATGAATTTATTCCACAACGTCCTCCCGTTGTGATGATCGATAAACTCATATTTTCAGATGTAGAGAAAGTCATATCTGGATTTACTGTTTTAATTGATTGCATCTTTTGTGAAGATGGTGAACTTTCCGCAAGTGGAATGGTGGAGAACATCGCACAAACTGCAGCAGCAGGTGTTGGTTATGTATGCAAGATGGAAAACAAACTTGTTCCTATTGGATTCATTGCTTCAATAAAAGATTTGAAAATACACAGCTTACCTCCTATTGGCACTGAAATAATTACAGAAATAAATATAACCAATCAAATAATGGATATTACAATAGTTAAAGGAACAATTACACTTAACAATAAACTATTAGCTGAATGTGAAATGAGGATTTTCATTCAGCCAAATGCATAAATTTACATCATGAAAAAAATATCGTATAAAAATTTGTTGATTTTATTACTAAGTATCTCTACTAACTCCAACTTATTAATTGCACAATCAAGAGTGGAAGCATTCTCCTCCCAAACACCCATTACATGGCTGGGTGTAGATTTTTCTGATGCGAAATACTTTGGCGATCCTGGAAATGTTAGTCAGGAGCAGATGAAAACAATGACGATTAACATTAATTATCTTTTGATTAATGAAACTGAGAAATATGATTTCCACAAAACATTTGAAAAAGAAAATATCACCAACGACATAAAAGCAATTACTGACATCAACAATTCAATTGATGCAACAAAAATTTTATCATTTAATAAAGAAGATTACACTCGATTTAATCCAACTTCGATTCAAACAATGGTAAGCAAATATAACTTCGAATCAAACAAAGGGATCGGTTTAGTGTTTATTATGGAAGGAATGAATAAAACGCTAGAAGAAAGTGCATTCTGGGTAACCTATATTAACATGAGTGATAAATCAATATTGTTTACTGAACGTGTTACTGGCAAAGGCTTTGGTTTTGGCTATAGAAATCATTGGGCTGGATCAATATTAAATGGAATTAAAGACATTAAATCGAACCGATACAAAAAATGGAAAACGGGATCATTACCAAAAGGGAAATAATATGCTATCAGCGATAACAGAAATTAAAGTTCGATTTAATGAAGTAGATCCTTTAGGAATCACGTGGCATGGTCATTACATTACCTATTTTGAACTTGGAAGAGAAGCTTTTGGTGAGAAGTTCCAATTAAGTTACATGGAAATATACCGACAAGGTTTTGTTGCTCCTATCGTAAATATAAATTGTGATTATAAGCGATCATTAAAATATGGTGATAAAGCAATTGTTGAAACAACATTCATCGACCATCCTGCTGCAAAAATAATATTCAACTATAAAATTTATTTACCAATCACGAACGAAATCATCGCAACAGGATCGTCGGTTCAAGTATTTTTAGATGGAGAAAATCGTCAATTACAAATTGTACGTCCAGATTTTTTTGAAATTTGGAGAAAAGAACATCAACTTTTCAATTAAGTAATCATGCAAAACGTTTTTGTTGAATCAAGTAATATTATTTCCACACTTGGAAATTCCACATTAGAAAATTTCCATAACCTGATGTTGGGAAAATCTGGAATACAACAACATTTCAATCCCGAAATAAATGAAGAACCATTCTGGGCATCGTTAACAAGTGAGCAACAATTAAATAGTTTATCGAATGAAATTAAAGATGCTGAAAAATTTACTCGATACGAAAAAATTATAATTGCCTCTATAAGTGATGCACAAAAACTTTCGTCGATAGATTTTTCTAGTAAGGAAACAATCTTTATATTTTCAACAACAAAAGGTAATATTACTTTACTTGAAGAAAACAAAACTTTACCAGAATTATATGCGCGTTTGAGTTTGATGCACTCTGCAAAAATAATTTGCTCATTATTTAAAAATGAAAATGAACCCATCGTAATTTCTAATGCATGTATTTCGGGAGTGGTAGCATTACTCTATGCAAGAAGAATTTTAGAATCAGGAAAATATAAAAATGCAATCGTTATTGGAGCAGATACCATCAGTAAATTTGTCTTTTCAGGCTTCTTATCGTTTCAAGCATTGAGTCAAAAAACATGTAAACCATTTTCTTTAAACAGAGATGGAATTAACCTTGGTGAGGCCGCTGCTACTGTTGTATTAACAACAAAAAAGTTGGAAGAATCAAATCCTATCCAAATTTTAAATGGAGCAGTAACAAATGATTCTAACCACATTTCTGGACCATCACGAACGGGAGAAGAACTAAGTTATGCGATCAATAATTCAATGCGTTTATCATCTTTAAATCCAGATGATATAGGATTTATTTCTGCACATGGAACAGGGACTTTATTTAACGACGAAATGGAAGCCAAGGCATTCAGATTATCAGGATTAGTTAATACTCCAGTAAATAGTTTAAAAGGATATTTCGGACATACACTTGGAGCAGCTGGAATAGTAGAATCGATTATCTGTTTTTTATCATTACAAAATGACATTATCATTCCTACTTTAGGATTTACAGAAATTGGTGTAACAACTCCAATAAATGTTTGCAATACCATCACAAAAAAAGAATTAAATTATTGTTTAAAATCCGCTTCTGGTTTTGGTGGTTGTAATGCAACATTACTTTTCTACTATAAGAATTAATATTTTCTTATGAAAAATTTATACTCTTCTGAACTTAAAAATTCACATTATGATGCCATCATTATTGGATCAGGAATGGGTGGACTTACTACTGCTGTTTTCTTAGCAAAAGCTGGAAAGAAAGTACTTGTACTTGAAAAGCATTATGTGATTGGCGGATTTACACATACCTTCAAGCGTAAAAATTTCGTTTGGGATGTAGGTGTTCATTACGTTGGTCAAGTAAATTTAAAAGAAGCGTTATTAAAAAAAGCGTTCGATTATGTTTCAGAAGGGAAATTAAAGTGGGCGGAGATGGGTGATGTTTATGATCAAACAATTATAGAGGGTGTAACTTATAATTTCAAAAAAGGCTATGACAATCAAGTAGCACAAATGATTGAATATTTTCCGGAAAATGAAAAAGCAATTCGCGAATATTATCAATTATTAAAAAGTATTGCTGGAAGGTCAATTATGTTTTTCTCCGAAAAGACAATGCCCAAATGGTTGAGCAAATCAGTAGGATATTTTTTAAGAAAAGGATTTTACAAATATGCTAATCAAACAACATACGAAGTACTTAGTGCACTAACAACTAATGAAAAACTGATAGCAGTACTTTGTGCGCAATGTGGCAACTATGGTTTACCTCCAAAAAAAAGCAGTTTTGCGCTTCATGCAATGATCGTTGAACATTTTTTAGAAGGTGGAAATTATCCTGTAGGTGGCGCTTCAAGTATTCATAAAAGCTTATCGAATGTTATTGAGAATAATGAAGGCAAGATTGCGATAAAAGCTGCTGTGAAAAATATTATTCTAGAAAAGAATAAGGCTATCGGCGTTGAAATGGAAAATGGCGATAAAATTTATGGTAAAAAAATTATCAGTAATGCGGGTGCATCTAATACATTTAACCATCTCATCGTTGATGATAATAAAAAGTTTGAAAACACAAATGAGCTAAATAAAATTGATCCATCTGTTGCGCATGTATGTTTATATGTAGGATTAAATGGCTCTGATAAGGAATTAAATTTGCCAAAACACAATATCTGGCATTATGATACTTATAAACTAGACGATAAGTATGATCGCCATTTAGCAGATAAAAAATATGTTTCATTATTATCTTATTTTTCATTTCCATCTGCAAAAGATCCTGAATGGCAAAAAAATCATCCCGATAAAGCTACCATACAAGTTGTAGATTCTTGTCGTTATAGTCATGTATCAAAATGGGCCGACAAACCATGGCAAAAGCGAGGTGAAGATTATGAGTTGGTAAAGCAAGAAATTCAAAATTCATTGCTAGAAAAACTTTACGAAGTTTTACCTCAAGTAAAAGGAAGAATTGAAGTTTGTGAATTATCTACGCCACTTTCAACAGCACATTTTAGCAATTATGCGCATGGCGAAATTTATGGATTAGAACATTCACCACAACGCTTTCACCTTAAACAATTACGTCCACGCACCAATTACAAAAACTTGTACCTAACCGGTCAAGATGTAGTTTGTGTTGGTGTTGGTGCAGCATTATTTTCGGGAATTATAACTGCTGTTTCAATTTTAAACCGAAATTTGCTTTGGAAAATAATTCGATACAAAGCTCCTGAATCTGCTGAATGAAAAACGCTATGAAAAATATACTTGTCATCTATTTTACACAATCAGGCCAATTGAACAAAGCAGTAAAAGCTACGTTACAAAACCTAGAAAACGATGCTGACGTTAACATTCAATACGAGCAAATACAACCACAAAAAGCATTTCCTTTTCCATGGACTTACATGCAATTTTTTGATGCTTTTCCAGAAACGGTGCAAGGAGTTCCTTGTAAACTTTTGCCATTTTCATTTGATCCTGAAGCTAATTACGACCTTATCATCATTGCTTATCAGCCATGGTTTTTATCAATAAGTCAACCAATAAATTCTTTTTTACAAACTACTGAGGCTAAAAAATTACTAATAAATAAACCAGTAATTACCATTTTAGCTTGTCGCAATATGTGGTTAAATGCACAAGAAAAGATGAAAATGCATTTAAAAAAGTTAGGGGCTAACTTAGTTGGCAACATTACTTTCGTAGATAAATCAGCTAATTTGGTGAGTTTAGTAACTGTTTTCGCGTTTGCATTAGGTGGTGTTCAAGATAAGTTTTTGGGCATTTTTCCGAAATATGGTGTGTCTGACGATGATTTGAAAGCAAATGCCGGGAAATTTGGAGCCATAATTCAATCTCACTTAAAAAGTGGGGAATACGTTGGACAGCAAGAGGAACTTATTGTAAGTGGAGCAATAAATATTAAATCGAATTTAATGTTACTAGAAGGCAGAGGAAAAGTATTGTTTCCACTATATGCCAATTATATCTCTAAGAAAGGAACCGCCAATAGTAACGAACGCAGGTCAAGAGTTAGGATTTTTGGTATTGTTTTACCAACAGCAATTTTAATACTCTCCCCTATTATCACCATATTATCACGCTTGGCACCAGTACTTTTCCCCAAAAAAATTAGAGGAGAAATTAATTATTTCTCAAATAATACTTTACGATAATTTATCAATAAATTTTCAAATAAATAGTGCTACTCGAAGATCATATTTAGCAGACAATTATACCCTATTTTTAATATCTTTGTCCTATTCTTCAATATGTGAAAATTGGAGTAAAATAATTATATTTATGCCTATTGGTGTCTTGATTTTATCGAGGCTTATCTTCCCAACGCATTATCCATTCTATTAACTACCAAAATAATTATACAATTGTCGTCAAATAATAATTCAGTTTACATAAATAAAATTGCAAAGTTTCTACCTGGCGAAGTTGTTCTCAATGATGAAATGGAACAGTTTCTTGGATATGTTGGTGGTGATTTAAAATCAAAATCAAAACCATTAATTTTAAGAAACAATAAAATTACAAAACGTTATTATGCTTTGGATAAACAAGGCAAAAGTACTTATAGCAATACCGAGCTAACCGTTGAAGCAATTAAAGGTTTAGTAAGTGAAGATTTTCAGCTCGATAAAATTGAACTTTTAACATGTGGAACAACAACTCCTGATCAAATATTGCCCGCACATGCTACAATGGTTCATGGTGAATTAAAAGGTCATTCAATCGAAGCCATCACTTTTGCAGGATCCTGTTGTGCAGGAATGAATGCATTAAAATATGCGTATATGTCGGTGCTAACTGGGAATACAAAAAACGCAATTACTACAGGTTCAGAAAAATTTTCTCAATGGATGATTGCAAATAATTTTTCGGAAGAAGCAGAAAAAATTAAGCTGATAGAAGAAAGACCAATTTTAGGATTTGAAAAAGATTTTCTACGTTGGATGCTATCAGATGGTGCTGCTGCAGTTTTACTTAGTAACACACCAAGTAAAGTAGGATTAAATTTAAAAATTGAGTGGATTGAAATATGTTCTTACGCAAATGAATTAGAGACCTGCATGTACTCAGGTGGTGAGAAAAATGAAGATGGTAGCATAAAAGGATGGGCTACATTCGAACAAAAAGAATGGTTAGAAAAATCATTGTTCTCTTTACGACAAGATACCAAATTATTAGATAACAATATTGCTCGACTAGGAACGATGTCTTACATTGCAGCATTTAAAAAACACAATGTTGATCCTTTAATTGTCGATTGGTTTTTACCACATATTTCCTCTGAATATTTTCGTTCGAAAGTGGATGATGAAATGAAATCAAAAGGTATTCAACTTGCACAAGAAAAATGGTTTGTGAACCTTTCTCAAATAGGAAATATTGGATCTGCTTCTATATTTCTTGCTCTTGAAGAATTGATAAACTCTGGAAAACTTATTAAAGGTCAAAAAATAGTTATTACAGTTCCTGAAAGTGCACGATTCTCTTTCGCAAATGCATTACTTACCGTTTGCTAAATAAAAGAATCAAATAACTATTTGTGGAAACACGACCATTTTCCCAGCAACATAAAAATGGAAAAAGACAAAGTACCACAACAAGATAGCAACATACTTGAAGGCAAAGTAAAGATGCTGAAGTATGCCGTTGATGAAAATGGTAATTATACAAAAGTTCCAAGTGTTGGTTGGGAACCAGAAACAATTGTACTATCATTAGCATGGGATGAAATACATGAAAAGATTGATGCAGTAAGAAAACGTGTTCTCGCGAATGAGATAAGTCCTATTGCATATTTCATGGAAAAGGAAATGCTAGATATACCGTTACTTTCTCAATATGTTGGTTATTTTTCTTTTCAAGTAAAGCGGCATTTGAAACCAAGTATCTTTAAAAAGTTATCACGAAAGCAATTAGAAAAATACGCAAAAGCATTTCAAATAACAAAAGAACAACTTCTAGATATCTCACTCGATAATAAATAAATTTCTTCATCCAAATATTAAAATTTATAATTTAAATTTTTAATTCTTAAAGATTTGCAAATTAATTTCGAACATAATCAGTCAGCACATTGTGAAAGTGGAACAGCGTCTAATCTACTACGATTTCACGGACTAATTTTAAGTGAGCCAATGATTTTTGGAATTGGTTCCGGATTATTTTTCGGACATTTTCCGTTTTTGAAAGTTAATGGAATTCCAGGTACTACATATAGAATATTTCCTGGCCTTATTTTTAGCAGAACATGCAAACAATTAGGCATTAAAATGAAAGAGCAAACGTTTCGCAGTGAAACAAAAGCGATGGAAGAATTGGATCGTATTTTAGAAAAGGGAATGCCTGTAGGACTTCTTACTAGCGTTTATTACCTTCCCTATTTGCCAGCAGCACTTAGATTTCATTTCAATGCCCACAACATCGTTGTGTACGGAAAAAAAGATGGAAAATATTTAGTGAGTGATCCAGTAATGGAAACGGTAACTGAAATTGCACCAGAAGATTTACAACGCGCTAGATTTGCTAAAGGTGCCTTAGCTCCAAATGGCAAAATGTATTACCCCATATTTGTTCCTAAAGAAATTAATTTAAAACGATCAATTGTTGCTGGAATACGAAGAACTGCAGTGGACATGACCGCTATTCCTGTACCACTAATTGGTGTAAGAGGAATACGTTTTCTTGCAAAAAAAATAGCAGGTTATCCCAAAAAATTATCGGAAAGAAAATCATCACTTTACTTAGGCAATATTGTTCGAATGCAAGAAGAAATTGGAACTGGTGGTGCTGGCTTTCGTTTTATATATGCCGCATTTTTACAAGAGTCATCATCAATATTAAAGCAAGATTGGTTGATGGACATTTCAAAAGAAGTTACAGAAACAGGTGATAAATGGAGAGACTTTGCTTATGATGCGGCAAGAATTTGTAAAGACCGCGCTACATCAGGTGAGAGTTATGAAAAGCTATCTTCTATGATGTTGGATTGTGCTGACCGTGAAGAAAATATTTTTACTAAGCTCAAAAAAATTACTTTGTGATGAATAATTATGATGCCATCCATGTATCGAATTTATTAAAAAGTTATAAGGATAGCAACGTACCTGCCGTTAACGACATTACCTTTTCAATAAAACCAGGAACTATTTGGGGGTTACTTGGACCAAATGGTGCAGGAAAAACAACTGTAATATCCATCCTTTGCGGATTACTTAAAAAAACATCTGGTGATGTTTCAATTTTCGGATTAAATTATCAAGATAATAGAGAAGAAATAAAACAGTTGATAGGCGTTGTTCCTCAAGAAATTGCTATTTACCCAACACTCACGGCATACGAAAACTTGAAATATATTGGTAATATGTATGGGTTAAAAGGTCAAGAATTAAAAGACCGAATCTCGAATTACTTATCTCTATTCGAATTAGATCATGTTTCAAATAAGAGAATTGAAACTTTTTCTGGCGGAATGAAACGGCGAATAAATTTAATTGCAGGAATTCTAAACAAACCAAAAATTCTTTTTTTAGATGAACCAACAGTAGGTGTAGATGTTCAATCGCGAAATATAATTACTGAATATTTGCATAAGCTTAATTCAGAAGGAGCGACAATAGTTTATACTTCACATCTCATGGAAGAAGCAGAAAATCTTTGCTCTTACATTTCCATTATTGATCATGGAAAAATTATTACTGATGGTAGTCCGAAGGATTTGTTAAAACAACATTCTTGCATTCATCTCGAGCAAC